>JAFYVX010000017.1 GCA_017558255.1 Bacteroidaceae bacterium | reverse complement strand
GCGACCACCGATGTTCTCGCTATAGGGACGAGCATCCTCCATTCCAAACATCTTAGGGGCACTGGGACCGAAGATATCGCAATCCAGGAGACCTACCCTATGACCCATACGCGCCAGAGCCACGGCAAGATTTGTTGCCACGGTGCTCTTGCCCACTCCACCCTTACCACTGCTCACGGCAATGATGTTCTTCACTCCGGGGAGAAGGTCGGGCAGGTCGGGACGTGGAGCCTGCAGGGTCTTTGTCTTTATCTCCACCTCCACATCCTTCGACACATAGGCGTGGATGGCTGCCTCTGCCGCCTTCACGAGGGATTTGAGGAAGGGGTTGGTTGGTTTGTCAAAGATAAGCGAAAAACTCACATGCATACCGGCTATGCGAAGGTCATCCTCCACCATCTCCATCTCCACTATGTTCTTGCCTGTGCCAGGATAGCGCACCGTGGCAAGAGCGTCCATTATAAGTTTGGGATATAGTTCCATAAAGCTATATTGTATAATGTGTAAACAATTTGGGGAAATCCGTTGTCCTTTCGGTCAACATTATGCAAAGATATGAAAGTTTTTTGGAAGAAAGGCACTCTACATGTTAAAAATGGAAGAACTGGCAAGGTTTGGCGATGACAAACAATAAACAGAGGATAACAACTATTTTGCAAAATTATCCACACTGAAAGTCAGAACTAAAAAAGAACAGCACTCTGGCGCACCAAAAATAAAAGGGATGAACCATTGTTCATCCCTATATATTTTATGCCAAAATACTTTGACTAGTATTAATCCTCATCCCCTACTCCAAAGTTGAGAAGTCAATATCTGGAGCCTCGGTGGTATTGCCGGTGCGGTCGAAAGATGTGCCAGATTTGGTGTAATCATCAAAGAATCCACCCATAGAGAGGTAGAACTTATCGCCCTCCGAACCACCAGTATAATCCAAACGCATCTGCTCGTATCCCGTGGTGTCGCAAGTGAAACGAGCTCTGGTAATGGGAATCCAACGACCATCAGCGGTGCGTGCCCACTGGTTGGTATAGTAAGCCTTACGATTGATATGTCCCATCACAGGACTAAAGTTCTCCAAGAAGGAATGTGCTCCGGTGTACCATGTCGAGGTCTGTGGACGACGGAACGAAGCCACTAATGCCCACTTATTCTTATGATTATCATAGAAATATGCTGTGTAGATGGTATTTCCTTCGCCATCGGGCTTCACACCCATGAGGAAGCGACAACGCTCGCCAGCCTTCCAGTCATAGTGCATGAAACTCTGTCCGCCAGAACCCTCATTACCAAAGTCCTGAACTCTCACACCTTCACCCTTCTTCAACATAATCACACGCAACGAGTCGGGAATCTCTGCTGCATTGTCTGTCTTATAAGGACTCCACACCGAGAAGAGCACCCTACGTGGTTGGGGAGAATTGTTCTGCATGCCGAAGTAACCCTCGCCAAAACCACATGCCATATAATAACTACTAGGGATGTCACCCTCCTCGGGTACTATCACCTCGTTGTAGAACCACTCTACCTTCTCCCTTGGAAGTCTGTAGCCAAGGTGAACCGAAGGTCCACGACGTCCAAAATGTGTACTAAAGTCGGGAGACACACTAACCACCGGAGCCACCTCGCCACCAACAATCACTGAAGCTATGGTACCATACTCCTGACCCTGATTTATCTTCAGACCACGAACATCCATCCTGATATATCCAGGAGCCTTAACCTTGAACTCACCCACCTCCACACGTGCAAGCTCATGGCTATTCAGGTTTACCTTCTTCTTCTTGCCAAGCAGAGAAACCTCTATCTTCGAGTTACCCTTGGCTTGCAAGGCGATGTTCATGGTGCCAGCTTTCTGCGCACGGAAGTAGTAGCTAATCACCACCTCAGAGTCTCTCCAACGAACTATGCCACTTCTGCGCTCGTTGATAAAAGCGCGACCTGCCGTCACATAAGCATTGCCTGCCGTTGTCACCACACTCTCGTTCTGTCCCAAAACAGGCATTGCCATAAGCACACACGCCACCAAGGATACCAATCTGAAAAATACTTTCTTTCTCATGAACAAATATCTTATTGTTTGAATTTCAGCGACAAAAATACGATTTCCTATCGAAATTTCCAAGTTTTCCAACCATAAACATCACCGCTTCCCTCAAATATCACCTAATCGCACCAACTCTCAAGAACAAAGTGCCAGACACTGAGCACCTTGCACCAACTTAAAAAACAAAGCAGGAAGAAAACCGAAGCTTTCCTCCTGCCATGTTTAAATTATTTGTGTTGTGATTATAAGAACTTTAGTTAGGTTCTCATTAACGCACAACCTTTTTGCCGTTCTGGATGAAGACGCCGTGCTGAGAAGCATTTGCCTTGCGGCCGCTGAGGTCGAAGATTTCAGTTTTCTGATTTCCGTTTTCACCCTTCAGTTCGCCAATGCCTGTCTCTTCGCCTACAACCTTCAAGGTAGCATCGATGATGGTACCTCTGTTGGCCAAGATGCCGTTAGAACCAGTGGGAGTGCCATCGGCCGCCAACTGACCACCTGCGTCTACGCTGTTCCAGTCAACCTTGAAGCGAATGCGGTATGTACCAGCCTCGGGGGCGTTGAACTTGGGGCAAGGAATGCTGCTACCAGGGTTGAGAGCACTACCAGACATAGCCTCACCAAGAGAGTTCACGCCAGAATCGGCGTTATTAAAATCACCACTATAGTAATAGAAGCTAACGAGGTCAGTTCCGCTCTGGTCGGTCTCACCATCCTTGAAACTGAATCTCTGGTCATTGTCAAGGTCGATATATACATAGCCGTGCATCCACACGCCAGCATACTTGATGGTAACATTGATTTCCTCACCTGCCTCGCAAGAAAGTTCCTTACCCTCCACCTTGGTCAGGTCAAGATAGCGGTTCTCTCTCTCTGATGCATCGATGTCGATGGTCTGTGCCTCTCCAGCAGCTGTTGCGAATACTATCTGTGTAACGGCACGGTCAGCTCCGCCAGTATAGTTCTTGTCGAAGTTGACACCATAAACCACAGGAGTAACAGTAACCTCTGCCTGACAAACCACACCGGTGCCATCCATAGCAGTTGCGGTGATAGTGGCCTTACCGGCAGAGATACCTCTTACCTTACCGTTCTCGTCGACAGTGGCCACAGCCTTATCGCTTGTGGTCCACTCGAGAGTCTTGGTTGAAGCATTAGCGGGAGTGATAGTTGCAACTATTGTGACATAAGCACCCTCTTCCACCTCATACTCTGCCTGATCGAAAGAGATGCCCTCCACGAGGGTCTCGCTTACGGTCACCTCTGCCTGACACACAACACCGCTACCGTCCTTGGCAGCTGCGGTGATAGTAGCCTTGCCGGCAGAAACGCCCTTTACCACACCATTTATCACTGTAGCCACCTCCTTGTCGCTTGAGCTCCACTCAAGAGCCTTGTTGGTGGCATTAGTAGGGTTTACCGTTGCAACAATTGCAACGGTAGTACCCTTTTCTACCTCATATTGAGTCTTGTCGAAAGTAATGCTCTCTACTGCTACCACGGGAGCCTCGCTATCACGACCATCAAACATATAGACGCTGCTTGCGGGCAAGGTCAGTGTCAAGGGAGTGTCGATGTTGATAGCCTCGCCCTCTACCAGACCATCGAGATCGGCCTGATCAGCAAAAGGTTTATTCAATACGATAGAACCCTGGATGTTAGCGGGAATCTCGAAAGCCTCACGCAGAGTGATGGTGAACTTCTGTGCCTGGTTTGCACCGTTGCGGAGAGCCAGAGTGGCCTTCACGCCATTCCAAGAAGCCCAACCGTAAACCTCGGCCTTGCTACCTGTCCAGGGGTCGCCACCTACCCAGTGTGCATCCATCAGCACATCCTCGTTGGCCTTCTGCCACTTGATGAGGTCGGCCAGGTCGCTCCAAAGTTTGCCACCCTCGATAGAGTTCATCAGCTTATAGTCGTTGTAGAGTTCAACCATACCAGAACCACAAGCAAAGGCACAACGCAACTCGTTCAGCACAGACTTATAGTCGCGAGGATTACCTGCTGGAGGACCGAACTCGGTGAGCATAAAGCCGTGAGTCATCAGTGTGTTGATGGGACAGATGGGAGAGTTGGTCACATAGTTCTGGTGAACCAGATTGTCGCGGTATGTGATCCAGTTCTCACGAGAGTTGCTATTGTTGCCAATCTCGCCGTGGTCGTTCTCCTGACGCCATGTAGCGTCGGTGATCTGATACCAGAAGGGAGATGCCCAAGTACCCACGGTGGTATTGAAGAAGATATCCTCCTTGAGGTTCTCACGAACATACTGCTCCAGACGGATGATACCCTCGGCATTCTCGTTACCGGTGTCGCCATTGTCGGGACCTACGGCAGAGAACTGTGCAGAGATACCGTCGAACTTGAAGAAGTTGTAAGTACCCTTACCGTTCACGTGCTGGTTCTTAACCAGGTTCTCGGCAGCAGCCAGGAAGGTCTCATAGTAAGCAGGGTTAGAGAGCTGCATACCGCCCTTGCTGCTCCAGTAGTTGCGACGATAGTTACCACTTTGGCCATATCCGCCTACGGGACCGAGCCATGCACCTACACCGGCACCCATGTCGGCGGCATAGGCTGCCATATCCTTCATCTCGTTGGGGAAGGCAGAGTGGAAAGTCCATGTGCCATAGTTATCCCAACCGTCGTCAATAATGAAGCTTGCAGGACCTACGCCAAACTTGTCGTACATCTGTTCCTTCCACTGAGCAAGAATGTCCATAACGGGACCTATCTGCATATTGGTGTGCTCCTGACCGGGAGCTGCATTGTTGCGGTTGATATTGAGCTCGTACCAGCTGATGTAGCAGGGGAATGCACGCCAGGGCACAGCACGCTCGCGCTCGCTATAAGCAAGGAATGAACGGCGCTTCTGTGTCTTGCGGAGGTTGCCATTGTCCTGCTCGCCATCCTGTGATATCAGGCCCACTACGGCAGCTACCTTCCAGGTCTCGCCAGCCTTCAGGGTTACATTGCGGCTCCAGCGGCCCTGGATGTTCACTATGTCGGAGGTAACGTCCACACCGCCCTTGCCTT
>JAFYVX010000138.1 GCA_017558255.1 Bacteroidaceae bacterium | reverse complement strand
GCAGCATAATGGATAATGGCTTTGGCCTGAAGAAAACGGAGAGACTTTGTAGCAAGAAGGCTATAGACGCACTCTTCACCGGCACTGACAGCAAGTCTCTGTCGGCATTTCCCATACGCGTTGTATACAGACACACCGAGGAAGCGGGATTCCGCATCCTCGTTTCTGTTTCCAAGAAGCGCTTCCGTCATGCCGTGGACCGCAACAGGGTGAAGCGCCAGTTGCGCGAGGCATATCGCCTCAACAAGCATTTGCTTTCTCCTATTGACAGTACCTGTTCCGGAGGTATGGACATAGCCTTCATCTGGCTCACCGACCAGCACAAGCCCTCGCAGCTCATCACAGCCAAGATGGTATCCCTGTTGGGGAAAATAGCACAATCGCAAGAACAGCAATGAACCCCGTACTCCGATTCTTAAGTCAGATACTGATACTGCCCATACGCTTCTATCAGACCTGCATATCTCCGCTCACACCACCGGCATGCCGCTTCACGCCCACTTGTAGCCAGTATGCCGTGGAGGCACTTCGCAAGCACGGACCATTCAAGGGTCTCTACCTTGCCATCCGCAGAATACTCAGATGCCATCCCTGGGGCGGACACGGATACGACCCGGTACCTTGAAAGGTGAAAAGTGAAAACGGAAAGGTGAAAACTGCGAGTAAGCGAGAGCAATCCACGCGACAAGCGTGACAATATATAAATAAACAATACAAAAACATAAATACAACATGGAATTCAACAAAATCACAGCCGCCGAGGCTGCCGCACTCATAGAGAACGGCCAGACCATCGGTCTTAGCGGATTCACTCCTGCAGGCACCCCTAAGTGCACTCCTGCAGAAATTGCCAAGAAGGCCGAAGCCGAGCACGAAGCCGGCCGCCCCTTCAAGATCAGCATCATCTCTGGCGCCAGCACAGGTCAGAGTTGCGACGGTGCACTGGCCAATGCACAGGCCATCGACTTCCGCACTCCCTACACCACGAATGCCGACTTCCGCAAGCGTGTGAACATGAACGAGATCAACTACCACGACCTGAACCTGAGCAACCTGGCCACACAGATGCGTCAGGGTTATCTGGGCGAACTGGATTGGGGTATCATCGAGGCATGTGCCATTGAGAAGGTTGGTTCAAAGGCTCACATCTACCTGACCGCTGCCGGTGGTATCAGCCCCACCGTGTGCCGCCTGGCAAAGCGTGGTATCATCGTCGAACTGAATGCCTTCCACTCTCCCCAGAGCAAGGGTATTCATGACGTATACGAGATAGAGGACCACCCCTTCCGCACTCCCATCATGATCACCAAGGCTTCCGACCGCATCGGCAAGCCCTATATCGAGGTTGATGCCGACCGCATCGTGGGTGTCATCGAATGCAACGTACCCGACGAGGCGCGTGCCTTCAAGGATGCCGACCCCATCACCGACCAGATTGGTCAGAACGTTGCCAACTTCCTGTTGGACAACATGCGCAAGGGTCTCATCCCCAAGACCTTCCTGAATCTGCAGAGCGGTGTGGGCAGCGGCGCCAATGCTGTGCTGGGCGCTCTGGGTCAGTGCCCCGAAGTTCCCAACTTCAACATCTACACCGAGGTGCTTCAGGATGCTCCCGTACAGCTGATGCGCGACGGTCGCGTGCTGAGCGCCAGCACATGTTCACTCACCGTTACCAATGAGTGTCTGGAGGGAATCTACCGCGACATCGACTTCTTCAAGGACAAGTTGGTTCTGCGTCCATCCGAGATAAGCAACTGCCCCGAGGTTATCGCACGTATCGGTGTATGCTCACTGAACACCGCCATCGAGTGCGACATCTACGGTCACGTTAATAGCACCAAGATCTGCGGTACCAAGATGATGAACGGTTTGGGCGGCAGTGCCGACTTCACCAACAACGCCTACCTGAGCATCTTCACCTGCGGTTCTGCACAGAAGGGTGGTGCCATCAGTAGCATCGTTCCCTTTGCCAGCCACATCGACCACACCAACCACTTCATCGATGCGGTAATCACCGAGTATGGTGTGGCAGACCTGCGTCGCAAGAGCGACATGCAGAAGGCACAGGAACTCATCAAGGTGGCACACCCCGACTATCGCCCCATGCTTCAGGACTACCTGCGCTTTGCACAGAAGAACGGTGGCCACACCCACCACAGCCTGGCTGCTGCCTTCGCCATGCACGACACCTTCCTGCGTACCGGCGATATGCGCAACACCAACCTGGCAGAGTACATCAAGTAAAACGGTTTCTACATATACCCCTGTATATCATAGCGGCTTCACCCATCCCGGTGAAGCCGTTTTGTTTGTGCGCTTTTTCCTTGTATCACCTCCGTATTATCCGTTTTCGTGCACTTTATGCCTCATTGTTGTGCTTTGTTTCGATTTATTTCATATCTTTGTACAGAATAGTGGTCTGATTCAATTAAATAACCATCAATATTATTTTTATGAAAAAACTGTTTACAACACTTTTGGCATGTGTGGCAGCCATTGCAGCCAACAGCCAGACTGTAACAATCTCTCCTCTGCCCCAACAGATCAGCTGGGGCGACCAGGCCTTTGCCAAGACGGAGAAGTTCTATCTTGTAGGTGCATCTCAGGCCGATGCCGATGCCGTTGAATTGCTTTCCTCTAAGCTGGACATCGTTGGCACCAGCGAGAAGGTGGATGCAAAGAAGTTCCCCCAGGCAACTCCCATCATCATCGGTGAGGCAAACGACAAGGCCGTAAAGAAGTTCAAGAAGCTCATCCCTGCACAGACCGAGGGTTACTATCTGAAGGTCAGCGCCGAGCAGGTAATCGTTGCTGGTCGTGACAACAGCGGTACATACTATGCAGCCCAGACCCTTTCCCAGGTCATGAGCCAGAATCAGGTTATGGCATGCGAGATTACCGACTATCCCAGCGTAACCGACCGCGGTGTCATCGAGGGTTTCTATGGCAACCCCTGGAGCCACAAGGACCGTCTGCGCCAGTTTGATTTCTATGGCCAGTACAAGATGAACACCTATGTGTTCGGTCCCAAGGACGACCCCTACCACCGTGCACGCTGGCGTGAGCCCTATCCCGCCGACGAGGCTGCCAAGCTGAAGGAGCTCGTAGACGCAGCACACAAGAACAAGGTTAAGTTCGTGTGGGCCATCCACCCCGCCGGCGATATCAAGTGGTGTCTGGAGGACTCCATCAACGTGGCAAAGAAACTGGAACGGATGTACGACCTGGGCATCCGCTCCTTCGCAGTCTTCTTCGACGACGTATGGGGCGAGGGTGCACGTGGCGACAAGCAGGCAGGCCTGCTCAACTACCTTACCGACAACTTCGTGCGCAAGCACAAGGACGTGGAGCCCCTCATCATGTGTCCCTCTCAGTACAACAAGGGTTGGACCAGCGGTGACTATCTCAACACTCTGGGAACCAAGATGTATCCCGAGGTTCGCATCATGTGGACAGGTAACTCCGTTGTGGACATGATTGAGGAGAACGACATGCAGTGGATCAACGACCAGATCAAGCGCAAGGCCTACATCTGGCTCAACTATCCTGTAAACGACTATTGTCAGAGCCGCATGCTCATGGGCAAGACCTATGGCAACGGTCTCAACATCAACGACATGGTTAGCGGTTTCTGCTCTAACCCCATGGAATATGCCGAGGCGTCAAAGGTTAGCCTCTACAGCATTGCCGACTACACATGGAACATGCCTGCCTACGATGACGTGAAGTCTTGGGAGCGTGCTCTCGATGCCCTGATGCCCACAAGCAAGCTGGCATTCCGCATCTTCTGCGAAAACAACATCGACCTTGGTCCCACCGGTCATGGTCTGCGCCGCGAAGGCGAAAGCCCCCGCTTTGCCAAGGCTTCAGAGAACCTGATGGGTACTTCCATGTACTTCCAGCAGCTCGTTTGGGCTGCCGACAACCTGTTGGCCGACGAGGTGAACCATCCCGAAATGCTTGACGAGATCAAGCCCTGGGTTGAGAGTATGCGTTATCTTGGCTTGCGCGGCCAGCAGTATATCAACATGCTTGCTGCCTTGGCACAGAAGGACACCGTAGCCTTCATCGGTCACTACCGTGCGCAGTTGCAGCTGGAGCAGAAGCAGAAGGCTATCATCAGCCGCAACTACGAGGGTTCTATCGTAAAGGCAAAGCCCGTTGTCAGCGGCGATGTGGTTACTCCCTGGCTCAACGAGAAGCTTGCAGAAATCGTCAAGGCCTACAAGAAGCAGTACACCTATGGTCTGGAATACTTCCCCGTACAGGCTATTGAGGATGGCGAATACTTCATCAAGGTAAACGGTGAGTACCTGACCAATGCACAGGCTGGTGCCGACCGCGTGGGCGACTTCCCCGTGTTCCAGGCCGAGCGCGACGTCATCAACCCCCAGCGCCAGCAGTGGGTTATCGAGCAGAATGCCAAGACCGGTCGCTACAAGATCTTCAACAAGCAGGACGGCCGTTACATCAACGAGACCGGTGCATTCTGGTTCAACAAGGACCGCAACCCCTTCGATGCAGCATGGCACACCTATCTTCTCGTAAAGCAGGAGGGCAAGTGGAGCATCCAGAATGCAGGCAGCGGTGGCAAGGGCTACTGGCATCGCGAAGGCAACCGCATCAAGGCCAACGGTTCCGGTCAGTTCATCTTCGAAATCGAGAAGGTTAAGTAATATAGAACAAAACTAGAACATCTAGAATATCTAGAACATCTAGAGCATCTAGACTATCTAGAAAATCCTCATCCCATAAATGAAGAAAATACTATCATTCCTTGCTGCCGGTGCAATTGCACTGGCAGCATCGGCTCAGGAGAACATCACCCCCGAGGTGCTTTCCACCCTAAAGCAAAGCTATGAAGGAAATGCTGCCGACCGTGCACGCCAGAGTGTGGTGAGCAACGGCAGTTTCCGCAAGCTTGCCATGCGACCGGCAGTGAACACCACCGGCGACAATACTCACTTCTCCATCGATATCCGCAACACTGGCATCACCGACCAGCAGAGCAGTGGCCGTTGCTGGATGTTCACTGGCATGAACGTTCTCCGAAACAAGGCCATGAAGAAGATGGGCATCACAGGTTTCCAGTTCAGCCAGATTCATCTGTTCTTCTACGACCAGTTGGAGAAGGCCAACCTCTTCCTTCAGGGCATCATCGACACCCGTAGCGAGAGCATTGACCACCAGAAGGTGCAATGGCTCATGCAGAATCCTCTGTCCGATGGTGGCACATACACCGGTGTGGCCGACCTCGTAAGCAAGTATGGTCTTGTACCAGCCGAGGTGCAGGAGGAAACCTGGGCCAGCAACAACACTAACGAGATAGACGGTCATCTGAAGCGCAAATTGCGCGAGATTGCCATCAACCTGCGTGAGCAGGCCGAGGCAGGCAAGAGCGAGGCAGAACTGCAGGCCTACAAGGTGGAGCAGATGAAGACCATCTACCAGATGCTTGTCCTGGCATATGGCGAACCCGTTCAGGAATTCCTTTGGGCACCTCGTGGCAAGGACGGCAAACTCCTCTCCGAACTGAAGAAGTACACTCCCATGGAGTTCTACAAGGAATATTGCGCCGAGGCAGGAGACCTGCAGAAGGACTATGTCATGCTCATGAACGATCCCTCACGTCCATATAATAAGGTTTACGAGATAGACATGGACCGCCACATGCACGACGGTCACAACTGGCTGTACCTTAACCTCGACATCAAGGATCTGGCTCCCATTGCCATAGCTTCCCTCCAGGACAGCACACAGATGTACTTCTCTTGCGACGTTGGCAAGTTCCTGGACAGCAAGAAGGGCATTCTGGACATTCAGGCATGGGACTACAACTCTCTGCTTGGCACCACCTTCGGCATGAACAAGAAGCAGCGCATCCAGACTCGTGACTCTGGTTCTTCACATGCCATGACCCTCATGGCTGTAGACTTGGACGAAAATGGCAATCCCATCAAGTGGAAGGTGGAGAACTCCTGGGGTGCTGCCAGCGGTCACAACGGCTATCTCATCATGACCAACGAGTGGTTCAACGAGTACATGTTCCGCGTGGTGGTCAACAAGAAGTACATGCCCAAGAAACTCATGAAACTCATGGAGCAGAAGCCTGTTCTTCTTCCTGCATGGGACCCCATGTTCATGGAGGAGCAGTAATACCTTTTCTGGTAGACTCAAGCCAACATTTACAGAAGCATTGCCCCGTAGCGCTATCGACACGCTACGGGGTATTTTCATGTTCACAAACGCTGCAACAATACAACAAGCCCCATGCAAGCACGCACGAGGTCATATCGTAGTGCCCGTTGCCGTGTGTTGCACTGGAGATGCATGTTTGTTGCTACTGCTCATAAACTTTTGTTGTACCATCAACAGAGCTTTGGTGCTATTGCATCAAAGTCTTGTTGATAGTACAACAGAAACCGCTCTCCCTTGCCCTGTGCGTGAAACATTGTGGCATCTGTCCGAAGTTATCGCGATGTGTTTCTGCACACGTCATGAATGCAGTTTTACACATTATTTATAATATAGCAAAAGAAATGTTTGCATAAAAACACGATTGTTAACATATTTTTGCTAACTTTACCCCATGCTATTATGTAATAATAGGATAAAAACAGAAAACATAACTAATCACAGATATGAAGAACAAGTTTGTTTTGTTACTGGCCTTGCTATTTGTAGCCTCAGTAGCCAGGCCCGATGTGGAGACCACAGACCGCATAGTCCTTAGCGAGATTGGGAACGTGACACCGGGAAGTGGCGACACCTATTCCTTTACAGTCAGTCTGGAAGGCAGTGACACATATTACACGGCTTTTGAGATAGACCTCACTTTTCCGGAGGGGTTAAGCGTTGCTTACAACACAAGCGGCAAGGCACGTGTTGTCATGGTGAGATCAAATCTATATCCATTCACCACGAATGAAGAAGAGAACGAGGATGGTGAAATAGTTGAAGTAAAGGACTACTCCCACGAGCTTACTGCTGGCATGGTGTCTTCCAATCGTCTGAAGGTAATTGTCATGAGTATGGAGAACGAAAATTTCACCGAAACAAGTGGCGCCCTCTTCAAGGTCTATGTCCAGGCCTCTCCCTATCTGAAACCAGGCAGCAATGGCATCGGTGTATCAGCAAAACTTTTCACAAAGGACGAGAAAAGTTACACTCCGAAAGAGTATACCAGCAACACACTGACGGTGGAGAACAGCAGCTCCTTGACTCTGGCAGTCTCCTCCGAGAACCAGTTCGGCACTTGCATCTTACCTTTCAACTACAATTTGCCTGCCGATGGTTCGCTCAAGGCCTACACCTGCAACCAATGCACCATAGAGGAACTTCTCCTCACCGAGGAGCAGACCATGATGCAGGCATACACACCCTACATCCTGTACAGTCCCTCTGGCTTTTCTGACAATATCAGCGGGACAGTGGATGCAGAGAAGTATCCCGAAGGCGGCATTGTAAAGCAGGGTTACCTCGTGGGAACAGTGGTACAGAAGCAACTGATGGAGTCTACCTCCTATGTGATGCAAAATCAGGGCTATGGTGCCTTGTTTTACAGTGTTGGCGAAACTCCCTTTGTCCTGAGCGCAGGCAAGTGTTACGCCGAACTACCCGACGGTTCAGAGGCACGCTTCATACACTTTGATGATGCCACAGGCATTTTTGAAACGGAAAACGGAGAACGAAAAATGGAAAACTGCCATGATCTCTCCGGTCGCCGTGTAGAGAAACTTCAAAAAGGCGTTTATATAGTGAATGGCAATAAAGTAGTAAAACAGTAAATAAAACAGACACTCAATATGAAAACTCTAAAATCTTTTGCAACAATCGTGGCAATGCTCATGTGTTGCATCACCACCAGTGCTCAGACACTTGTGGACGGAATTTGGTACAATTTCAATTCAAACAGTACGGCATCGGTGACCCGAGGAGGAAAGTATACTGGCGCTGTTACTATTCCTGCAACAGTAACTTATAAAAGTAAGACCTATAATGTTACGAGTGTTGAAGATTACGCTTTCTATGATTGCTCTGATCTGACAAGCGTAACCATCCCCAATAGTGTTACAAGCATAGGCACGGGAGCTTTTCATAGTTGTTACGCTTTGGTATCTGTCAATATCCCCGATGGACTCAAGAGAATAGAAGAAGATGCTTTCTATTATTGCAGCAAACTTCCTTCTATTTCTATTCCCAATAGCGTAACAAGCATCGGTAAGTGTGCTTTCTGCGGTTGTTTTAGTTTGAATTCCATTTCCATCCCAAGTAGCGTGGAAAGTATAGAGCAAGGAGCTTTTTATGATGTTGAAGCAGTTGAGCAAATCTCTGTTGATGCATCAAATCCAATTTATGACAGCAGAGGTAATTGTAATGCAATAATAGAGACAGCCTCCAATACTCTTATCCTTGGATGTCGTTCAACGGTAGTCCCTAATGACGTAACAAGTATAGGCCACTCTGCATTTAGAGGCAGTAAAGGTCTCACTTCTATTGTCATCCCGAAAGAAGTAACTAATATAGGAGATTTCTCATTCTATAAATGCCCCAACTTGCAGACAGTCATCAGCAAATCAACAACTCCCCCTACATGTGGTAATGACGTTTTTGATTCAGAAGTGCCGTCTAAAAGTAGTCTTTTGGTTCCAATAACATCTTTAGATGCATACAAAACTACAAGTCCCTGGAGTTCTTTTTCTAATATAGAGCCATCAGAATCTGGAACCTGTGGCACTAATCTTACATGGAGATTAACTGCAAATAGAGAATTGGTTATTGAGGGTACTGGCAAGATGTCTAATTACAGTAATTACACCTCTTATGCCCCATGGTATAATTATCGTGATTTCATAGAAGAAATTATTATAGAAAACGGTGTGACGGGTATAGGAAATTATGCTTTCAATTATTGTTCAAGTTTGACAAGCATAACCATCCCCAATAGTGTGACGAGTATAGGAAGTGATGCTTTCTATGGTTGCAGCAAACTTACAGATGTACATATCACCAGTATAGAGAATTGGTGTAGTATTACTTTTGGCGATAGTGACTCAAATCCGTTATGTTGTGGTGGCAACCTATATTTAAACGGCAACCTGGTAACGGAAATTACTATTCCAAGCAGTGTATCACAAATAAAGACCTATGCCCTTTATTATTCTGGAGTAAAAATAACATTGCAATCTACTACGCCTCCTGTGTTGGAGTCTACTTCTGCTTTCAATAGCAATAGTTACTTTGTGGTTCCTGCTACGGCATACGACGATTATTGCACTGCACCCTATTGGGCAGATATGAAGAGCAGAATCACCAAGAGTGGTATGAATGTCAAAAGCGTAGCGTTGACAGCTAATAGCAATAGGTCTGCACTTGAAACCGAAATCGGCGAAGCAAACCTACGCTATGTTACCGACCTTACCATAAGTGGTACCATCAACAGCTATGATTTCATGGTAATGCGCAACAAGATGACTTTGCTGCGTAACTTGGACTTAAGCGAGGCAACCATTGTTGCCAATAAGTATGAGCATTATACTGACTATTGTACCGAGGACAACAAATTCCCTGGATATGGTTTGTATAATTGTAAACTTAATACGCTGATTTTACCCAAGAACATAGAAAGCATAGGTACGTTTGCTCTCTATGATAATAACATAAAGGAAATAAGCATACCACAAAATGTCACTACACTGGGAAGTCATGCCTTCTATTATTGCTCAAATTTAAAATCAGTTGACATTCCAAAGGGTGTGGTGAGTATTGGTCAGGGCTGTTTCCAATACTGTCACAGTTTGACCTCAATTATGTTACCCCCAAGCATAACCTCGATAGGAAGTAGTGCCTTCTCTGGTTGCTCTAATCTTTCTGAAGTTCATCTTCCAAGTTCTTTGAGAAGTGTTGGTAACGGAGCGTTTGATTGTGGAAGTAAACTTAAGGATGTCTATGTCTATGTGGTAGAACCCATACAAATTGGTCAGAATACATTTACAAAAAGCGGCAATAACTTCACAAGTACATTGCATGCGCCCAAGACCAGCTACTGGGATTATTACTACAACACCCAGTGGAGCCAGTTCCTGACCTTTGCCGAGTTTGAGGGAACATACGACAACTTCTATCTGGAGGGCGACAAGGTGCTGGACAACGAGACCGGCAGCATTGATGGCGAAGATGGTAAAGCACCCGATGCAGAGCTTGGTGAGAACTCAGGCATCATTGTTGGTGGTGATGTGAACCAGGACCTGGGCAATGTAGACGTGGAGCACGACGGCGAGAACGGCGGTTCCATCATCGTTGAGGGCGAGGGTCAGGTTACCTTCGAAAACCTTACCTTCCACATCAAGGTTAAGGGTGGACGCTGGTATTTCTTCTGCTTCCCATTTGATGTAAGGAAAGGTGATGTCAAGTGTGAGAACGGTGCCGATTGGGTGTTCCGTTACTACGACGGTGAGGAGCGTGCCAACAATGGTAATGGTGGTTGGAAGAATGTCACCTCAGATGGCAACGGCAACTTCCTGAAAGCTGCTACAGGCTACATCTTCCAGTGCAGCAAGGATGACGTGCTGACACTCAGCGCCAAGAATGATAAGATCAAGCAGGAGAAGAAGTACATCGAACTTGTGGAGCATGTGACAGAGAACATGCAGGATGCAAGCTGGAACTTCGTGGGTAATCCCTATCTGAGTTACTACGAAATCACTCAGGACGACTATTCTGCACCCATCACCGTATGGGACGGCAAGAAATACATTGCCATACGTCCAGGGGACGACTCTTATGTGTTAGCTCCATTTGAAGCATTCTTCGTGCAGAAGCCCAATGGTACAAACACCGTGAATTACAACCCCGAGAACCAGATGACCTATAATCAGGCGCAGAACAGCGGTAGCAATGCACGAGTGGCAGGCATGAGCAACAACACACAGCGCATGCTGATAAACATAACCCTGAACAATGGCGCGGAGAGCGACCGCACACGTGTGGTGTTCAACGACAATGCAAACATGGCTTACGAACTTGAATGCGACGCCTCCAAGTTCAGCACCGAGGATGCAATACAGATATACACCATGAATGCCGACAATGTGATGTATGCCATCAACGAGCGTCCCATGGCACAGGGTTGTGTGAATGTGGGCTATAGCGTGCCTGCACAAGGCAAGTACACCATCGAGGCTCCAAGACAGGACATTGGCGTACTGCTGATGGACAACATCACAGGCGAAGTTCACGACCTGACAAAGGGTGCATACGAGTTCGCATCCGAGGCTGGCACATTCAACAACCGCTTCATGCTCATTGCCAAGGGCGATGCCACTGCTATAGAGAAGGTAGACGGCGCCGAAGACGGAAATGCTACATGGCTTTACAACATCAAGGGCCAGAGGGTGAAGACCATGGAACAGGGCGAGGTCTACATCAAGAACAACGTCAAGGTAACTAAAAACTGATTCCGATGAAACAATTCATATTATCCATGCTGATGGGTGTGCTGCTCTGTCTGGGCAGCACCCTGCCGGCAATGGCACAGGACTATGACCCGACAAATCCGCCGGAACCTTATCTCTACAATAAGGTAACGGTGACGGCATCACCATTGGAGGCTGCATCAAATGCAAAGGGTGCAGGTTACTATAAGGCTGGCGACAAGGTATCGCTCGGTGTTTCTTCCATCAGCAACCGATATACCTTCCGCTATTGGGAAAAGGATGGAGAACGTTATAGCGACATCCTTAATGCCACCTACACGATGGATAACGAACCTGTCACCTTCACCGCAGTATTTGAATATACCTTTGTATTCAATCCTGATTCTCCAGAGGAACCGGAAATGGACGACAACCGTCTGTACTTTGCAGCAGAACCCTTGTCGGCATGCACCTTCAACCGGCAGAGCGGTGCCGGCGTGAGTTTTGACGAGACCGTCAGTTTGGTAGCCACCCCCAACAACGGTTACAGTTTCCTTGGTTGGTACAAGGATGGAGTACTTCAAAGCCAGAGCCTTTCATACTCGTTCAATATGCCTGGTGAGGATGTGAGACTGGTGGCACGTTTCGAGTACAACCCCGTCAATCCCGTGGAACCGGAACAGGATAGCAATGCTCCTCAGGAGAACGTGCAGACCACCCCGACTGGCGATGCCAATGGTGATGGCAATGTGGAGGTGGTGGATGCTGTCCGCATCATCAACCTGATCTTTAAGGGCGAATATGATCCCAAGGCCGACGTTAATTGCAATGGTGTCATAGACCTTGGCGACGCAGTGGGCGTGATAAACATACGCATGAGGTACATAGCAAAACCATGAAAAAAGTATATGTCACTCCTGCCCAAACGTGCATC
>JAFYVX010000016.1 GCA_017558255.1 Bacteroidaceae bacterium | reverse complement strand
TGCCTTCTCTTCACTCTCTGGCGACAAGCCGCCTGTAAGGTACTGTTCCATCATCAGGGCACCTATCGGAACTCCAAACGTGGCTCCCCATATACCGTTCTCTACATAAACACAGATGGCAATCTTTGGGTCGTTCATAGGCGCAAAGCCCATAAAGGCAGAATGGTCCTGACCGTGCGGGTTCTGTGCCGTACCGGTCTTGCCACAGACTTCATACAGAGGAGAGTTGGCTCCACGGCACGTGCCGGAAAGTACCGCCTGGCGCATACCCTCCACCACGTATTTGTAATTAGAGGGAGAAGCCATTGTGTAGCGTCGCTTAATGTAGAGCGAGTCCAGTTCCTCATCCTGGATATCCTTTACTACATGCGGAGTGATGAACCAACCCCGGTTGGCAATGGTGGCACCAAGGTTGGCAATCTGCAGGGGAGTGGCATTCACCTCGCCCTGACCTATGGAAATGGAGATAACGGTAAGACCGTTCCACGACCCACGATAAGCCTTGTCATAATATGGAGCGTTGGGAATCATACCTCGTTTCTCGCCCGGAAGATCCACACCCAGCGTGTAACCGAAGCCCATGGAAACCATATAGTCCTTCCATCGTGTCATGGCCTCCTGCACGGTAGCATACTTCTGGCGGTTGGAGAACATCTGGAAGAGCCCCCAGCAATAGTAGCTGTTGCACGAGGTGGCTAAAGACGGAACAAGGGGTATTGGTGCACCATGCGCATGACATCCCACGGTAAGTCCCTTGAAACGGAATCCCATACTGCAGGGGAACGTCGTCTGAGGCGTCACAATACCCTCCTGCAGGAATGTGAGTGCTTGTGTGGTCTTGAACGTAGAACCAGGGGGATACTGTCCCATTATAGCACGGTTGAGCAAAGGTTTGTGCTGGTTGCGCGAAAGCAAGTTGTTGTTTACACCACGCTGGCGACCTACCATCATTCTGGGGTCGTAAGTAGGACTGCTTACCATACACAGAATCTCGCCCGTAGAGGGTTCTATTGCCACGATGCCTCCCTTCTTGCCCGTCATGAGGCGCTCGCCCAAGGCCTGAAGTTCTACATCCAACGACAAGGTGAGGTTCTTGCCTGGAACTGGCGGCTGGTCAAACTTACCGTCCTGATAGCGTCCTTTGATACGGCCCCTGGAGTCGCGCAGAAGGATTTCCATTCCCTTCTCGCCTCGTAACTGCTTCTCGTACTGGCGTTCTATACCCAGTTTGCCTATGTAGTCACCGCTACGGTAGTAATCGTCCCGCTCAATGTCCTTCGGCCCCACCTCGCCCACATCGCCAAGTACATGGGCAGCATAGGGATAGGAATACTGACGGATACTGCGCTTCTGTATGTAGAAGCCGGGGTAACTGAAGAGTTTCTCACGGAAGGTACTGAACTCCTCTGCCGACAGCTGGCTCATGAACAACTGCTGGGTGTAGCGGCTATAACCGGGATTACGGCGCGGGTCGCGTATTTCGTCCATACGTCGCTTGTACCACTCGGGTGTTATGCCCAGCGTATTGCACAAGTCCACGGTGTCCACACCTATCTGCTCCTTCATAACCACCATGATGTCGTAGGCAGGCTGATTGAAGACAAGAAGTTTACCGTTGCGGTCGGTGATGGCACCTCGGGCAGGAAAGAGGATATGCTTGAGGAAGGCGTTGCTGTCTGCGTTCTTCTTGAAGTCCTCGCTTAGCAATTGCAGGGTGAAGAGGCGCAGGATATAGGTAAAGATAATAACGCAGGCAATACCGGCCAGCACAAACCTGCGTTTGTCAAGTTCGTATTTCTTCTTCTCCTTTGCCATAAGACTACTTCCTTTTTGAAGAGAACAACATTTCTATGGACAAGGCCATGAGCATGGACAGGGCATAACTGCCCAGAAAACGCAGCAACAGGTCCATGGCATTGAAGAAGGAAAATGCCTCGAGCAGAAAATACATAAAGTGATGCACGAGCATCAATATCGCCATGTATGAGATATAACCGTACTTGCCCATCAGGTTCATATCCGGAACGGCATTCTCTACGGCATCCTTTGGTGCCATGGCATGCATAAGTGGATACTGCACAAAGGCCGTTGCGGTCAATGCTCCCGTTGCCACACCTGGTGTATTGCTGAAGGCATCAAGCACAAGTCCTGAGAAGAAAGCCAGCAACATGTTGCCTATACGCCCGGCATCCAAAGGAGTATGGAACAGCACCATAACACCCAGCAGGGGTACGGCATAGTCCCACAGGATTATGTGGTTGAACACAAAAACCTGAAGAATGATAACCAGGAACACGAAACCTAGTCTATGGAATAATGTCTGAATCATGGTCGTTGAGAACTACTGCCACATCACGTACGTTGGCCAGGTCGGACGACAACTGGACGGTAAGCTGATAACTGAGTCCGTCCCTGCTATCACGGATTTGCAAGACTCGTCCTACGAATATACCAGGAGGAAATACATTGCTGAAACCGCTTGTCTCCACGGCATCGCCTACCTTGAAATTGGCATGGCGCGGCACATCGTCCAGTATGGCAGTCAATACGTTACCTCCATGCCAGTGCAGGTAGCCGAAATAGTTGTTGCCCCTGAGACGGCATGAAATGCTTGACTTGCTGTTCAGAACAGACATGACAAGTGCATAGTGGTCAGTAACCTGCGACACTATACCCACGACACCTGTTCCGCACACGACACCCATCTTGGGTTCCACACCATCCTTGCGCCCCTTGTTGATGGTCAGATAGTTGTCGCGCATGGTAATGCTGTTGTACACCACACGGGCAGGCAGGGTGGGATGCGACCGCAATCTGGCGGCCAGGGCACGTTCCGTGTAAGTGCTGTCGTGCTTCAGTCGTGCAAGTTCATTGCGCAGCACCTCCAATTCGTTCTCCAATTGCAGGTTCCTGTCAGAGAGCTCACGATTTCTCTCGCCAAGAGTGAGATAATCCAAGGCGCCCTGCTGCCATTCCTGAACCATACCCACAACATGGTTGGCACCGGAGAACCATACGCTTCCCTGGTAGGAGTTGAAGGACACCAACAAAGCAAGGCTGATACTCTCCAGCAGGAGCAGTACCAACCAATGCGAATACTTCCTTATCCACTCTAAGATGCCTTGCATATGTTGTAAGCCTCATCCACGTCAAACGATGGATGAGGCCTTTTTTAGTCATTACATCAGGAATGAGAACTCCCTAATGTGCTTCAATGCGACACCTGTTCCCTTTGCCACGCAATGCAAGGGGTCTTCTGCCACATGGAACGGAATATTGATCTTGTCTGTCAGACGACGCGCAAGTCCCTTGAGCAGGGCACCGCCACCGGTCAGGTAAATACCGTTGTGCACGATGTCGGCATAAAGTTCTGGTGGAGTCTCTTCCAGCGCCTGGAGGATAGCGGCCTCGATCTTTGCCACGGTCTTCTCCAGACAACGGGCTATCTCCTGATAGCACACGGGCACCTCCATAGGCAAAGCCGTGATACGGTTGGGGCCATGCACGATATAGTCCTCGGGGGCTTCCTCGCCAAGGTCGGTAAGGGCTGCGCCCACGTTTATCTTGATACGCTCAGCCATGCGCTCGCTGACCTTCACGTTGT
This sequence comes from Bacteroidaceae bacterium, assembly GCA_017558255.1. GTDB lineage: Bacteria > Bacteroidota > Bacteroidia > Bacteroidales > Bacteroidaceae > Physcousia. The sequence continues at coordinate 3,150 of JAFYVX010000016.1, read as the reverse complement.
GTTGGCGCGACATGTACTCCTGGATATCATAGGTCAGGTCGTCACCGGCAGTGCGCAGACTCTTGTCCGCCACGATACCACCAAGGCTGATAACAGCAATCTCGGTGCTACCACCACCTATGTCCACAATCATGTTACCCTCGGGGGCAAGGACATCAAGACCAATACCTATGGCAGCCGCCATGGGTTCGTAAATCAGGTACACCTCACGTCCGCCGGCATGCTCGGCACTGTCGCGCACGGCACGCAGCTCCACTTCGGTAGAACCGCTGGGCACACTGATAACCATCTTCAGCGAGGGGGTGAAAAGGTGTGTGCCTGTATGAATCTTCTTGATAAGACCACGCATCATCTGCTCGCAGGCGTTGAAGTCTGCGATAACACCATCGCGCAGGGGGCGGATAGTACGGATGTCGGGGTTGGTCTTTTCGTACATCATCTTGGCACGCTCGCCCACGGCTATCATCTTCTCCGTGCGGCGGTCCAAGGCCACTACACTGGGTTCGTCCACCAAGACCTTACCATCGCTGATGATGATGGTATTGGCGGTTCCCAAGTCCATGGCTATTTCTTTGGTAAAACTAAAGAATCCCATTTATATCCTCCGTGTACTGATGATGCTTACTTTACGAAATACTCGTGAATGGCAGTATCGTAGTGGCTGCTTACGCCGAATGCCTGAGCTGCAAACCACTTGCGGTCCTCGATGTCGCTCTCGCCACCCTTCTTCTGGAGCAGATCCAACAGGGGCTGGTACTCTGCCTTGCTGGGCACGATGATGACGTCATTGAAGTTCTTTGCACCGGCACGAATCAGGCTGATGCCGCCTATGTCGATCTTCTCGATGATGTCTGCCTCGCTTGCACCGCTTGCCACGGTCTGCTCAAAGGGATAGAGGTCAACGATTACCAGGTCAATCTCGGGAATCTCGTACTGCTCCATCTGCTGACGGTCGCCCTCCAGGTCGCGACGACCCAGGATGCCACCGAACACCTTGGGATGCAGGGTCTTCACACGACCGCCCAGGATGCTGGGATATGTTGTTACGTCCTCTACCTTCACACAGGGGATACCGAGGCTCTCGATGAAAGTCTGTGTACCGCCGGTGCTCAACAGTTCCACACCCTGAGCGTGCAAAGTGCGGAGAATCTCGTCAAGACCGTCCTTGTGGAATACGCTAACCAAAGCGCGCTTGATCTTCTTTGTCTGTGCCATTTTGCTATTTATTTTATTGTTATTTTCCTTTATATTAAAGATGTGTGCAAAGATACATCTTTTTTGTCAAATTATGGTCAAGTGTACACTTTTATTTATATCTTTGCATCAACAATAACCAATAAAGACAGAAATGAAGAAGTACCTGACACTGCTCATTGCCATGTTTGCCCTTGCCGGCACGCTGGCACAGGCACAGATTGTGAAAAAGGGAGGCGACTTCCGATGCGGAGGCTGGAACGATGATTTCCGCCAGTTGCGCGACCTGCAATGGAACATGGAGGAACTGGACCTGAGCGAGGCCGACTGCGACAGCATCAGGCAGAATGCGCTGCATTCGCGCCACAAGTTGAGAAAACTCATCCTGCCCAAGAAGCTACGCATCATCGGCAGCCAGGCGTTCTTTGCCTGCGACGGCATAGAGAACCTCACCATACCTGCCGGTACAGAGAGAATCGAAAGCCGCGCCTTCGGCAACTGCACAGGCCTGAAGACCCTCACCGTGCTGGCCACCACCCCACCCCAACTGGCAGAAGACGCCTTCAGCGGAGTGAAACTGAGCGACATAGAACTCATAGTACCGAAAGGCAGTAAGGCTGCATACAAGAAGGCGCCCAACTGGAGCAGGTTCTTCACAAAGGAGAAGACCGTCATGGAGCAGTGCCCCGCGGAATATGCCATCATACCCGTGCCCAACAGCATCGCATACGACCAGGCCTTCAAGCTCAACACCAAGGACTTGGGAGAAATCATTGCACCTGCTTCGCTGGCCAACGAGCAAGAGCACTTGAAGAAGGTACTCAGCGATAGGCTTGGCATCAAGAACTTCAAGAAGAGCAAGCGCCCCATAACCCTTGCCATAGATAGCAGCATCGGTGGCAAAGAGGCTTACAGACTCACCGTTGGCGAGAAGGGAATAAGCATAACAGGCTCTGATGCCATAGGTGTATTCTACGGTATCATGACCCTCGACCAGATGCTCATCCCAGAGCAGGAGAACGGCAGACTGGCATACCTCACCGGCGTCAGCATAGAGGACAGTCCACGCACCAAGATGCGCGAACTGATGGTAGATCCTTGCCGCATATTCATCCCCTTCGAGGACCTGAAGGGCATGGTCATGGAGATGGCAAGATACAAGATGAATGCCCTGCACCTGCACCTTACCGACGACCAGGCTTGGCGTATAGAGATAAAGAAATACCCCCGTCTGACAGAAAAGGGCACCTTCCGTGTGGGCATGGACGACATGCAGATGCCCATCAGCGGTTTCTACACCCAGGAGCAGATGAAGGAACTGGTTGCCTTTGCCGCCAAGTACCATGTGGAGATAATCCCCGAGATAGAAATGCCTGGCCACCAGGTAGCAGCCATACATTGCTACCCCGAACTGACCTGCGGAGCCGTGCAGTTGCCCATACGTACTACCTGCGGTGTATCCGACAACCTGCTCTGCCCCAGCAACGAGTTCACCTATGAATTTCTGGAGAACGTCTTCACGGAACTCTCCACCGTCTTCACCTCCAAATACGTTCACCTTGGCGGCGACGAGGCTGGCAATCCTCCTCTGGAATGTTGGTCGGGCTGCAAGAGTTGCCAGGCCTTGCTGAAGGACATCATGGCAGAGCCTGGCACCAAGCCACAGCCTGGCTCCAGAAACGACAACTGGAGATTGCAGAAATACATGTTCGACCGTGTTATCGACTTCCTGCACAAGAAGTTGGACAAGACCCCCATGTTCTGGTACGAGACCGACTTCCACGAGATACAGCCCGGTTGTGTTGTCTTTGCTTGGCGCCACGGACTCACCGCCACCGCCATAGATGCAGCCATCCGCTGCAACGCCAACATCATGCTTTGCCCTGGCGAGCATTGCTATCTTGACTACCCTGCAGCCAGAGGCGACATGCCTGAGGTGAACTGGGGCATGCCCAC
>JAFYVX010000137.1 GCA_017558255.1 Bacteroidaceae bacterium | reverse complement strand
TTTTTGTACTATCTATCCTGACAAGCGTTAGCGCACTATGTCAGTCAAATGATTATGCCACTATGGTATGGGACGGCATGAGGGCTTTGGAACAGGACTCTCTGCCCAAGGCAGAGGGTTTGTTCCTGAAAGCCATAGAGTTTAAGCCCTTGGACAAGGCGAGTGCAGTGCTGTATCAATATGTTGGACAGATAAGGGTGCGTCAAAACCGATACATAGAGGCCATGGAGGCCTTCAAGTCTGCTCTGAAAATATCACCGACATCTCAGGACATCCTGTTGGATAAGGCTTCGCTGAATATACAAACCGGCGATGTAGCGCGGGCCATGGATGACCTGAACGACATCCTCACCCTGAATCCAAACCACGCTGAGGCTCTCTTCTTCCGTGCCTACCTTTACACCGAACAGCACCTGAATGCCAAAGCACGCTCTGACTACGAGCGCTTGGTTACGTTGCAACCACAAAACAGACAGGCGCGTTTGGGCCTGGCGATACTATGCGACAACGACAAGCGTCCCCAAGAGGCCATGGAGCATATTGATGTGCTGCTCAGATACTGGCCTGAGGATGCAGCCGTGTATGCCGTACGAGGAGGTATGTATCAGAAACGACGTCAATACGAACCGGCATTGAAGGATATAAACAGGGCTATTGAACTGGAACCGGGGAATGCCGACTTCTACATCTCGCGTGCATTGCTCTACAGGGATTTCAAGAAAATGAATCTTGCCACCGCGGATTTCCGCAAGGCTATAGAACTGGGAGCTTCCGCCGAAGAGTGTGCCTCCATGATGATTGAAGCAAACGAAGAGTAAACTTAGGTGCGGTGCCATGATTTTTGGAATAACGTTTGGTATCTACGGAAAATGTATTACCTTTGCAGTACAATAATCGCCATTGAAAAGAGCATTAGCAAGAAATGAAACAGAAGTTGACATTCTTCCTATATCTAATTGTACTAATACTCCCCAACCTAATCCTTTGTGTAACAGAAAGCATGCCCCTGTTGGGAAAGATGACCATGCTGCTGTTGCCACTGGGCGCGTATTGGTGCATACTGACTTTGTCGTACAGATTGTCCAGGACAATGCTTTATATGTTCCCAGTCCTTTTTCTCGGAGCTTTCAATATTGTACTGAGCTACCTGTTTGGCAAAGGAGTCATCGCAGTGGACATGTGGTTGAATCTGACGACCAGCAGTCCGGCAGAGATGGGCGAAATGCTTTCGCAGATATATCCGGCTGTGGTGGCTGTGGTGCTGATATATGTGCCCACAATCGTACATGCCGCCATAAAGGTGCGCAAGAAGTATTCCTTCTCAAAAAGATTTATAAAGGGTCAGTTCTGCACCGGTATGGCAATATTGCTGACTTCCCTGCCTATGACTTTCATGGCTGACCGTGCCGGCAAATGGACGGTGTTGGAAGACTTGTTCCCGATAAATGTGTGCTACAACTTGGGTTTGGCCATAGAACGCCAGTCGCTGAGCGAAGAATATCTGGAACGAAGCCGTAACTTTGAATTCAAGGCAGAGGACTCCGATACAGACACAATACCTAAAGTGCTTGTGCTGGTAATAGGCGAGACAAGCCGTGCCGCCAATTGGCAGTTGAATGGTTATGAGAGAGAGACCACACCGCTGTTGGCACAGACTCCCAACCTGCTTGTCTTCAAGGACTGTATGTCGCAGAGCAACACCACACACAAGAGCATACCAATTCTGCTTTCTCCTGCCACAGCCGACGACTATAAGGTTCTCTATCATTCAAAGGGACTTATGGCTGCCTTCAACGAGGCGGGTTACCACACAGCGTTCCTTAGCAACGAACCACGCAACAAGTCGTTCAACGACCATCTGGGTGAACAGGCAAAAGAGGTATTGTTCCTGCGGGATAAGATGACGGATACGCCGATGGATTCACTGCTTCTGCCTGAAATTCAGAATGTTCTTGATAAGAACCACGGCAATCTGCTGATAGTTGTACACACATACGGAAGCCATAGTACATATTCAGACCGCTATCTGCCAAACCAGGCATACTACACGCCAGATAAGGTGCTGAAGGCAACGAGGGACAACAAGGACATTCTTACAAATGCCTACGATAACACAATCAGATACACTGACATGATGCTGTCCAGAATCATAGGCATGCTGGAAACTCAGGACAGGCAGACTGCAATGCTCTATGTCAGCGACCACGGTGAGGATATCTACGACGATAGCCGCAACCTGTATCTGCATGCCTCGCCATGGCCCAGTTACTATCAACTGCATGTGCCGTTCCTCATTTGGACAGATAGTACATATCGCGCAGAACATGCCCAAAGGGTGGAACTGCTGGCATCCAGAACGGCAGAACCCATACAGACTGACTGCGTGTTCCCGACAATGCTTGGTCTGGGTGGTATAGAAACACCATTCGGCCAGGATTCTCTGGCTCTGACTTCAGATAAATACATAACAAAAGAAAAACGTACATACCTGAGCGACCACAACAAACCGCTTACCTTTGAC
>JAFYVX010000136.1 GCA_017558255.1 Bacteroidaceae bacterium | reverse complement strand
TCACCTTCTCCTCCCCCTACAGGGGGACCGAGGGGGTCCTACCCTTAAACGTTCATCGTCCTATCAGGAAGATGGCTGGTATCTTGCCCAGGTCGGGAAGGGAGGTTTGTTTCCACTCGCGGATGGTGCGCGTGTGTATCCATTCATCTGGGGTGGTGATGCCTGCTGCTATGCACATGCGGGTGTCGGGACGCAAGGTGGCACAGAGGGTGTCGAACATCTTGCGGTTGCGATAGGGAGTTTCGATGAAGAGTTGTGTCTGTCCTTCTGCCCAGGCACGCGATTCGAGTTGCTTCAGGCGCTTGGCACGGTCGGCATCCTGAACGGGCAGGTAACCGCAGAAGGCAAAACTCTGTCCCCCAAGGCCCGATGCCATGACGGCAAGAATCATGCTGCTGGGACCTACGAGGGGAACAACACGGATGCCACGCTTCTGTGCTATGGAAACGATGTCGGCACCGGGGTCGGCTACGGCAGGGCAACCGGCCTCGCTGATGACACCCACTGAATGTCCCTTGGCAATGGGTGCAAGATATTCTGCAAAACGGGAAGAGTCGGCATGCTTTCCCATCTCGAAGAAGGTGCAGTCGTCTATGGGAAACTCACGATCCATGCGGCGCAGGAAACGGCGTGCCGTGCGTATCTCCTCAACAACGAAGTGGCGGATGTCACGAACCACCTGGGCATTGAAGGAAGGAAGTACATTCTCGTGCGGAGTATCGCCCAAGGTGACGGGGATAAGATAAAGGGCCGAAGAGATGGTATTATTGTCTTTCATAAATTCATTTAATCTGATTTTCTGAAATCTATGAGAACTCGGAGTTAATCGCTAATCGCTAAAGAATCATCATTAATCTGCGGCAATGGATTGGTAGTACTTTGCTTGGCACCGAGTTTCTGGAGTTTGGCACAGGTCTGCAGGATGCTCTGACCGGAGGGCAGGAGCTTCTTCTCGCCGTCTTCGTAGGCCTTCTGTGCATTCTCCAGAGCCTTGCCCATTGCCTGATACTTCTTCATGAACTGCCCCACACGGTCCAGCATCTCGTTGGCAAGGGTGTATACCTTCTCGTGGTTCTCGGCCTGGGCTATCTGCGTCCATGTGAGGCTGACGATACGCAGGGCTGCAAAGAGGGTCTGCTCGTCGGCTATGAAGACATTCTTCTCCATGGCACGGCGCCATATGTCGGGCTGGGCATTTAGGGCTGTCCACAGGGCACCGCTATGAGGCACGAACATGATGACATAGTCCATGCGCACCTTGGGCGGACAGATATATGAGGAATAGTCCTTTGTGGAGAGTTCCTTGACGTGTTTCTGAAGGCTGTCTACATGTGCCTTCAGGTAGCGTTGTCTCTCCTCCTCGGTCTCGGCATTGACATAATCCATGAAGGCGGTAAGCGACACTTTGGAGTCGATGATTACTTCACGCTGGTTGTCGAGATGCAAAACCACATCGGGACGAAGCATGCTGCCTTGCTCGGTCTTGAGGACATTACCCTGTGCATCGCGAAGGGTGGTTTGTGTGTCATAATGCCGTCCGCATGTCAGGCCATGGGCATCGAGCAGTTCACACAGCACCGTCTCACCCCAGTCGCCCTGTACCTTGCTTCCGTGCTTGAACACACGTGCCAGTTCTTCGGCACTGAGGCGTGCAGATTCCGTCTGCCTCATCAGCATCTGTATCTGCTCCTTCATGGCAGAGGAGAGTTCGGTGTGCTTGAGGTTGGTATTGTCCATAGCCTGACGCATGGCCTCGATGGTTTCCTTCAGGGGGGTGACTATCTGCCCCAGGTTCTGTGTGCTGCTTTGCGAGAACTCCTGCTGACGCTGCTTGAGCATCTCGTCGGTAGCCGTCTTCATTTCCGAAGTGACACGAGCCAAGGTTTCCTTGAAGCGCTCCTCCTGTGCCTCCATGGCCTTGCGGTGGTTCTCCTCGGTGGAGGCCTGGGCCTCACGGAAACGTGCCTCCTGTGCGGCGAGCACCTGGCGATGTACTTCCTCGTTGCGTATGAGCGTGTCTTCGTGGTGTTTCTTGTCAGCCTCGATCTGCGCCTCCAGTATCTGTATGCGTGTGGAGGACGCCTGATTCAACTCAGTATAATGCGCCTTCTGCCGGAAGTAGAGAACCAGCATAATGGCAAGGCCTATTACCAACCCTACAAAGAAGGATATTATGATTGTCATTTCCATATTATATATATAAGGTATAGTGATAGTATCTACTTATATAGTTGCATGAACGTCTTGCGTCCCTTCACATAGTATTGCCATAGAAGGGAGAAGGCACTTTGCTCGGGCACGGGGGAGAGGGTGGTCTTGCGCAGGTTATCCTCACGGTCCTTGCGGAAGTCGTCCTTCATCTCATGAAAAGCACGGCGTGCCTTCCATACGGCAAGGAACGAGCCCCATTGCATGGTGAGCAGGAACTGTATGCTTGCCAAGGCATCGAGCCAGAAACGCAGGCGCATCACCTTGGCGAGCTTCTCTTCGGGAAGATTCTTGTATAAAAGAAGGAGATTGTTGCGGAAGTTGAGGAAGGTCTTGCGTGGATTGCCCTGTGGCAGGGTGCCTCCACCAAGGTGATATGCCACACTCTGCGGCACGCACACCACTCCCCTGCCCCGGCTTCTGAGACGCCAGCATAAGTCTATCTCCTCCTGATGGGCAAAGAAACGTCCGTCCAGGCCTCCCACCTCCCAATAGTCCTTGCTTCGGATAAGCAGGCAGGCTCCTGTTGCCCATAGTACAGGGGCAATGTCGTCGTATTGCCCATGGTCCTCCTCTATGGTGCCCATCACACGTCCACGGCAATAGGGATACCCCAAAGCGTCTATGTATCCACCACAGGCACCGGCATATTCAAAGTCCTTGGGCGACCATTGGCAGAGGAGCTTGGGTTGGCATGC
>JAFYVX010000135.1 GCA_017558255.1 Bacteroidaceae bacterium | reverse complement strand
CGCAAGGGTATCAGCGAGAACAAGGAGAACCTCGTGGGTGCACGCATCCTGGGTATGGTAGTACGCGAGTTCTATAACGACCTGGCCGAGCTGGACTCTGTTATTGCCGAGGTGAAGTATGCCACTGAGATAAAGGCCGTGAACGACCTGCGCGCTTATCTGGAGGTTGCAGAGAAGACCAAGGAAGGCAAAATGTTTGTTGACTTCAGCGGTTTCGACCTGGAGGGCAATGAATCAAAGCTCTCTGACTATGTGGGCAAGGGCAAGTATGTGCTCGCCGACTTCTGGGCATCATGGTGTGGTCCCTGCAAGGGCGAGATTCCCAACCTCATCGAGTTGCAGAAGCAGTTCGGCGGCGACAAGTTCGTGGTACTTGGCATAAACGTTTGGGACCAGGAGGACAAGTTCAAGGAGGCTCTGAAGGAAGAGGGTATCACCTATCCCCAGATCTACGTTCCCCGCGACGGCAAGGTCAATGCCACCGAGCTCTACGGCATCCAGGGCATTCCCCAGATTATGCTCTTCGGCCCCGACGGTACCATCGTGAAGCGTAACCTTCGCGGCCAAGAGATGAAGGACTTCGTTGCTGACCAGCTGAAGTAAGGCAGAATCCCCGCATTACACACATACACATAGAAGAGGGCATTGCAATCATGCAATGCCCTCTTCTTGTTCCTATAAACCGGTATTCCCTTTATTATGCACTGAGTTTCCTGACCAAGCAGTTCCCTCAGAATGAATAAAAATATTGGAAAAAACTGATTTTACATGTTACAAAAGCAATACCTTTGCGTTATATCAGTAGAGACAGGGCAATAACAGCCATACATACAATCACGTCCAACAAAGAAACATGAGTCAAGCACAGCATACCAAACCTACCGGAGAAGAAAAGCAGGATAGCCAAGAGCATCCCCTGCTTTTGGCCTTTGGCAGAATGCAGAATATGCTCCTTGACACAGCACGTCGCATACTGCATAGCCACGAAGATGCCGAAGATGCCCTACAAGAAGCATTCGTAAGGCTATGGTCAAGATCGGAGAGAATCAAAGATGAAGAAGATGCATCGGCCATGCTTTACGTGACGACCAGAAACATCAGCATAAGTTCCCTGAGGAAACGGAACACCAACAAGAATATGGAAACAGGGCAAACGCAAGAAAACATCGCCCCATCCCATGAAGAAGAACTGGAAAGAGAAGAAACCTTCTGTCGTATTGAAGAAATAGTAAAACAGAAACTGACACCATTGCAACAAGACATCCTGAGGATGAGAGAATATGAGGAGCAGAGTTACGAAGAAATAGCCAAGTTGCTGGATATGCAACCTCCTGCCGTAAGGATGCAACTATCAAGAGCACGCAAGACCATTCGTGAATGTTATAAACAACTTCAACATGAATAACACCTACCACACATACAAGGCCGAATATTGGGACAGACTCATAGAACGGTACTACAACGCAGAAACAACTGAGGAGGAGGAAAGAAGCCTGAAGTACTTCCTCACCTCAAAAGAAGGCTGCGACAGCCGTTACGATGAGATTAAGGCTGTAATGGGATTTATTGCAACGGGCAAAAGACAACATTGCTCCACCAAAGATACAGTAAAGGGCATTGGCCGGCAAAGACACCTCTATGCCAAGATAGCCGGAGTGGCGGCATGCGCGACGATGGCATACTTTCTCATCGGGTACACTTTGCTATCATCACGCCCGACGGAATATCCAGACGTATGCATTGCCTATGCCGATGGCAAACATATCACAGACCGAAACGAAGTACTGTCGCTGATGAAAAAGTCAATGCAAAGCGTCACCGTAACCGAAGAAAACGAAAAGCACATGGTAGAGCAATTACACAACATGTTCAACACCCTTTCCGAATAAGAGATATGGCACAAAGAGTAATATTATTGGCATTGTGGCTACTGGTATCGCCAATGCTACTTGCACAGACTGATTTGAAAATAAACGAACTGTTCGACATGGAACTAAAAGGTGCTACAAAAGTACATCTAAGCGGAGCAAGCATAGAAACCTACCATCTCAGCCTATTCAAAAGCCTTACCGTCCAAACATCAGACAAGACAAGCCTAATGATTGAGGCAAGAATAGAAAAAGATGTCAAGGATGCATTCTGCCACGAATCAAACCACACAAATGGACGTCTATACTATGGACTCTACCAACTTTCTTCTACCAAGAAAGGCATCAACCGCTACATCTTCTACCGTAACAATGCACTGAAAAAAGGAAATGACAACAACATTACCTTAATCTACATGGAAGGTAGGGCCGACATAAAACAGTTACGCAAAACTTTTACCAAGCATTAGACAACACATAATATAAATATCAAACACGAATAGACAATGAAACTGAAAAACCTCTTACTTTGCCTTCTCTGCACCGTAAATTTCGTGACTACGTATGCCCAAGACAGAGCAAACAGCTGGAGTTTCTCCGTACTCACTGACGACATCCAACTGAAAAAAACACAGCACAAATCCAAGTCCGAGAACTTTCTGAATATCGGTGGTCTGGGGTTTGGCTTTGTAAACGGTCTGAACACACCTCAAGACATGAATGTGAGTATGGGTTCTTCAATGGAGATATTCTTCAACCTCTTCTCTTGTGGGCGCAAATACAACCATGGGCGTCACAAATTAGGTATCGGTATGGGATTCAACTGGAAGAACTACAGAATGACAGGATACACCCGTTTTGTAAAGGATGGTGCTGGCATTTCCCTGTCGCCCTATCCCGACAATGCCAATATCGACTTCTCACGCCTGAAGATATTCAGTATCACATTCCCATTGGAATACAAATATAAATTCCATAAGGACTTTGCTATAAGTGCGGCAGCCATACTGAACTGGAATGCATACGGAAGCCTGAAGACGAAATACGAACTTGACAACAGGAAAATAGAGGAATGCAGCGAACAGATAAAGCATTGCCCCGTAAGCATAGACCTGCGCATGGGTCTGCACTGGAAGTCACTGGGAGCGTATGTGAAATACAGTCCCTGCAACGTGATACACTGCGAATACGGTCCACAGTTCAACGGATTGTCGGCGGGTGTAATGATTGGATTGTAACTAAACGGGGACAATAGCAGACCCACAAGACCAATACCAGACAGAAACGACAAATCGGGGCGTGCCTGTTCACCAGTGCACACCCCGATTTTATTATATTACCTTGGCAGAATTCCTATCCCAGAAGTTCCTTAACCTTGGCAGAAATAGCCTTGCCATCGGCACGGCCGGCGAGGCGCTTGCTGGCAACGCCCATTACCTTGCCCATCTCCTTGGCGCTGGCAGCACCGACTTCGGCAATGATGGTGCGGAGCTCTGCTTCCAACTCCTCGGGAGTGAGTGCCTTGGCGAGAAAAGGTCGGATACAATTCAACCCCATTGCGCCCTCAAAGCAGCAAAACATCTGTGCAAAAATAAGACTGTTATCATCATAACGCTAATGACCGATTGGGGTTAAAACGGCCATGGCACATCATCCACATCCTCGTCCACCTCAATTTCCAAGGCGCTGAAGCATTCAAGCAAGGCATCGTAGACATCCACGATGTCGTCTGTCTCTATGCGCAGCACCACACATTCGGGGTCCTCGGTGTTCATGCCTATGAGCAAACCCAGATGCATTGAATCACCAATGAGAAGTTGCATCACAATGTCCAGGGGAATGTTCAAGGCACTCTCGTCGGAAGTGTCGCAGCCTATGCGCTCTGCCAAACTCACCACCATCCTCTTGACAGCATTCAAGTCGGCATCAGTGCCATGAATGTATAAATCTGATTTCACCATATTTTCAGTAATTTAATTTGTCCATTCCTCTATCCTCATCACTTTCAGCAACTCCATCAGGTGAGCAAGTGACTCCACCGTCCCCTGGTAAGTGTTTTTGCTCCGACATATCCTGACTGTTGCACGCACAGGGAAATACTCTATGGAAAAGAGCGTTCGGTCATTGTCCACCACCTTATAGAAGGTCCAATACCTCTCTGCCCCGAACTTACCGCTCCCATGCTCATGGAAGAGGAAGCCATGCTCTTGGCAAAAAACTCAATCTCATTAAAAGTCATAGTGTGAAAGTTTATGTGTTGTTTTCTATCATAATATAGAAACATTAGTGCGAAAATTCAATTTCTGGAGCATGTTTTTTACTACGCCTTTTCTTCGTTAAGTCTTCAAAGTTAATAAAATTACAGAAAAGAATGCACATCCCCATCGCTTTATTTCTTTTTTGTTCTATACTTGGAAGTAAAAACAAATACACAACTCATTATGCCCGGAACTTGATGCGCATGTGCTAAGGGGTATACCGCAAGGTGACGCGGCGTATAAACAGCAAAATCAGGCAAGCTATGGTTTGCTTAGATGTCGTAATACTCCGTTTCGCTCTGCTCGCCTGACACGTCGAGCCATTTGTTGGTAAGGCGGGAAAGGTTGAGAATTCTTTCTTTTAGCTCATCTGCGAACTCCGTGTCACATTGCGCATTGAGCACCTCCATGTAGGCATCGAGCGTATTGATAGTCTGCTCCACTAACAGGTGGGTCACCTTTCTGCTATTGATCTTCTCATCATCCTCATCGTGGAAAAAAGTCTCGCTGATGAGGTAGCGTGTCACCTCTTCCCAGTCGGGATAGCGCTCAGAGCCAAACTGTATCCACTCGCCGGGAAACTCGCTGGCGCCGTTCTTGGCTCTGTCATTGATGAGGTAGTCGCCATCACACAAGTTCTTGCAATGAGTTATCATCACGCGCTTCTTGAAGAGGTCGCCAAAGTGATGGGTGAGCCACGCCAACTTGTCACTATATGCTGTTGTGTTCTTCCAGGGAGCCGTAGAGAGAATATACATATCATAGTGTTCACTCAACGTATTCACTGCTTCTATAGCTCCCGGCATGGGTTCCATGAGCGAGAAGATACCGGGCACCTCGTCGAGGCGACCCTCATACTCCTTTTTCACGTCGTCACTCAGTTTGTCGATACCACTCTGGAAATCGACCAACACACCATCCATGTCGAAAAACAACTTCTTCATAGGCTAAACTTATTTTTAGATTATTCGTTTTCATTATCGTTGCGAGAGGATTCCAGCATGCAATACAACACGGGATGATTCATCTCGAGATACTCCCTTGCTGCGAGCAACTGCATGGCATTGTTCAAATTGTCTTTCATTCTCAGTCATGCACTTGAATTTTCGAATCACATACATAATATAGTAACATGAGGACAAAAATTCATTTTTTAGGGCAACTATTTTTCATAATATTGCAAAAACACCACTATAATCCCAAGTCGGTCATTAGACTGTTATGCGCTTACAACCGGTTTGGGATTAATACAGCAATCCGAATGCCCAAAGGGGAACCTCGTTCAAGTGACCATATTCGATGTCGTCTTTGACCACATAGGCATGCTCGACATCTTTGATTTGGTGTTGCCCCTTCTTCTTACCACCCACTTCGAAGGTATACTTGCCCACCTTGAAGTCCGACACACTTGATGCGGTTACCTTATGCGTTGCTCGTAGCCAAGCAAGGAATATCGTCTCTCTGATATTACCGATATTGGGTTCCTCATCGGATAGCGCATAAGCCAGATTCGGATTGTTAAGATAGATCTTGTTGACCTTGCCCAATAGTTTGTAGCCCTCTACATCGTCGCGTAGGATATTAATAAGGTCGGCCTTGTCCAGCCACACCATAAGGTCTGATACGGCGTTGCGATGCATGTCAAGGTCGCGGGCAATCTTCGAATAGTTGGGTTTGAACGGTACGCTCTGTGCAACGATGTATAGCAGCGTCTTCAACTTTTCGGATGCAGAAATGGAGAGCTCGGCAAACTTGGGGATATCTACTTCGAGGATGGCATTGATGGTCTTTGCCAGGCGTAGTTCATATCCGGGTTCCTTGAAATAGGGATAGTAACCCTGACGAAGATATTCCTTGAAAAGTGCCACAGGGCGATAGTCTGCGTAGGGAAACTCTATCTTATTAGCCAATACTTGCTCTAAGGTGTGGATGGGAATATCAACACCATAGTGCAGGGCTACATACTCCCTGAACGATAGGCCATGCATTTGGAATTCAAGCACTCTACGGCTGAGGTCATGACTGCCCTTCTGTAGGTCGAGTATCGAAGAGCCTGTGTAGCGCACCTTCAGGTCAGGGTATTGGTCGTAGATGTTCTTTATCTCTTGCGACCAATTCTTGTATTTGTGTATCTCGTCGATATATAGTACACGCCCCCCATTCGTATAGAATATCTCGGCAAGTGTTACCAGTGAATGGGTAGAAAACCAAAGGTCATCAGCATATACGAATAGTGTCGTATCAACATCTTCATAAAGTTTGATATGCTGTAATACCAGCATTGTTTTTCCTACCCCTCTGGCACCCAAAATGGCAATCAAGCGGTCATTCCAAGGAATGGTACTATGTATGTTGCGGACATAACTGGTGTCTACATTTTTAAGGATATTTCGGTACCTTGCTACAAGCGTTCTCATGTCAT
>JAFYVX010000134.1 GCA_017558255.1 Bacteroidaceae bacterium | reverse complement strand
AGGCCCGTCTGCAGGAAGGCATGATAGAGGAAGTGCAGACCCTGCTGCAGACCGTCCCCGCCGAGCGCCTCATACGCTACGGACTGGAGTACAAGTACGTCACCCTCTACTGCATCGGCCAGCTGTCCTACGACGAGATGTTCCGCCAGCTGGAAATTGCCATCCACCAGTTTGCCAAGCGCCAGATGACCTGGTTCCGTGGCATGGAAGAACGCCGCGGAATCCCCATTCATTGGATAGATGCTACCCTACCTCACGAAGAAAAGGTTCGTATGGTGATGAAACTGCTTTAGGAATAATCCTAAATCCAGAACCTATATAAAATTAACTTCAGGAGTAATCTTTATACCAAACTTGTCAAGAACATCCTGTTGGATCTTGTCAGACAAAAGTTTGATGTCACTTCCCGATGCCCCTCCAAGATTTACAAGAACCAAAGGCTGACGCAAGTGAACTCCGGCACGCCCAAGCGCAGCACCCTTCCATCCACATTGTTCAATAAGCCATGCTGCAGGGATTTTCATGTGGTTGTCATCAACGACATATCCTGGCATATCTGCGTAATTTAAATTCAGACGTTCGAAGGTTGCACGGTCCACAATGGGATTCATAAAGAAACTGCCGGCATTACCCTGCACCTTTGGGTCGGGAAGTTTGTTCTTTCGTATATTTATTATTGTATTTCGCAATTGCATGGCAGACAGTCCGGCAATGTCAAAGCCATCAGAAAGAAGCACCTGCCGTATACCGGCATATTCTATATTGGGTGTAAAGCTTTTATCCAGACGATAATCTACACTCACAACAGCATATCTTCCGCGGCATTCCGAAGTCTTGAAAATGCTGTGCCTGTACGAATAGCAGCACTCATCCTGACAGAACGTTCTCTTTGTGCCATCATCCATGGATATACAATTAACGGCCTCTATACGCCCCCCTATTTCCACTCCATAAGCACCTATATTCTGCACAGCACTTGCACCCACCTGTCCAGGAATATCGCTAAGGTTTTCCAGTCCATACCACCCCTGTTGCAACGAATATACGATAAACTCATCCATTATCCATCCAGAACCAACTCTTACATGGATATGGTCGTCATCTTCCTCCAATACCGTTACATTCCGAATCATGCTTTTAAGGACTGTTCCATTAAAATCTTCCAGAAACAGGAGATTGCTCCCTTCTCCTATATTCAAGAGAGGTTGGCGCAGTTCCTCTTTATGATTCCGAATCAAATCTATCAACTCTTCCTCATTCTCATAGCATATCAACGACTTTGACTTGACATCAATACCAAACGTATTATATTGCAACAAGGATATATCCTGAAATTTCTTCATACTTCTTCTTAATTTTCTTCGTGTGCAAGAAAGGGGCTCCATTTATACAGTCAGTTTTCATAGGCTACCAACTCCCACGTTTTTCCCTTTCTCTGGAAATGGAAACTTTCTATTATACCATTGCCCAGACACACCTTCTCCATGAGTATTTTCCTGGTTCCCGCAAATTGTTGTCCACATCTTATATTTGATATTATCCCATCAGGAAAACCACTATTCAATGTAGACAATTGGTCCTTTGTAACAAACCCGTCCAAAGTTTGGTCTTCATCGTCAGGATCATGCATGGAGATGCGGATTGATTTTGCCAAAGAACGGTACTGGAAGGAAGTATCCTGCGAAAAGAGCGAATAGAATTTCAGGAAATCAGCCAAGTCACTTTGCTTGAACGTTTGGTTTTCTATTGACCTCAAATTCCATTTTCCGTTATCCTTGATAAACTCAAATGTTGTTATGACTTTTGTGTTAAGGTTAATTCTCTCAACAGAGGCTTGCAGGCACACAGTATCCTCAATTGTATTCTTTTCCTGCTCGCTATTATACAAATTAGTGGTGTACTCACCTTCCATAAATTCGAAATACCCATCCCAGTCTTCCTTACCTATAGAGTCCACCTTACCATCAAGTTCTGTCAGCACAACAGGAAACGATGTCCTTTGAAGTTGGAAATTACTATCATTTATATAGCAAAACAGGAAGTCATCAAACAGTTCATCCCCTCCCCTGTTAAGATAGATATCCTTTATCGCCTCCTCGTTGCTGATAAGAATATTCTTGACCTTAGCATTAAACACCGGTATTGTATCAACAACAGGCGTTTCCGTTTTGTCGGATTTGTAATTTGTGCATGAAGAAACAATTGCACAACATATACAGAACATTTTCGTGCAAATGAGAATCTTTTTCTTCAACATAGTTATCTAATGAACTGGTCTATGCTTATTCATGACAAAAGTACACAAATCTTTCCACATAACGCTTATTTATTTACAAAAATCACTATCTTTGCAGAAAATTTCAAGCAAATATGATAAATAGGATAGAAGAAATTGCAGCAGAGATTGCCAACTTGAAGGCAAGCAATGCCGAGGAGGCCGAACAGCTTAGAATCAAATATCTGGGACGAAAGGGCATAATGAACGACCTCATGGAGGCGTTCCGCAACGTTGCACCCGAGCAGAAGCGCGAACTGGGTCAAAAGATCAATGCATTGAAGCAGAGCATTACGCAAAAGATCAACGAACTGAAGGAAAGTTCCGCCACTGTTTCTGCAGGTGGTTCTGCCATCGACCTCACACGCACTCCCTACCCCATCCAGTTGGGCACACGTCACCCTCTTACCATAGTCAAGAACGAGATCGTGGACATTTTCTCCCGTCTTGGTTTCACTCTGGCAGAAGGTCCTGAGGTTGAGGACGACTGGCATGTATACTCCAGCATGAACTTTGCCGACGACCATCCTGCACGCGACATGCAGGACACCTTCTTTGTCGAGGCACATCCCGACATAATCCTTCGTTCTCACACCAGTTCCGTACAGGCCCGTGTCATGGAGAGCCAGCAGCCCCCAATCCGCGTCATCTGTCCAGGCCGTGTGTATCGCAACGAAGCCATCTCTGCACGTGCACACTGCTTCTTCCATCAGGTAGAAGGTCTGTATATCGACAAGAACGTTTCGTTCACCGACCTCAAGCAGGTGCTCCTGCTCTTCGCACAGGAGATGTTTGGCGAGGAAACACAGATACGTCTGCGTCCTTCTTACTTCCCCTTCACCGAACCCAGTGCCGAGATGGACATCTCATGTCATCTCTGTGGAGGTAAGGGTTGTTCCTTCTGCAAGCACACAGGATGGGTTGAAATCCTTGGCTGCGGCATGGTTGATCCAGCTGTACTCGAGGCCAATGGCATAGATAGTACCGTATATACTGGCTACGCATTTGGTATGGGCATTGAGCGCATCACCAACCTCAAGTATCAGGTCAAGGACCTGCGTATGTTCTCCGAGAACGACGTCCGTTTCCTGGACGAATTCAAATCAGCCAACTAAGACTGACAGAAAACAATCTTTCATCAATAAAAATCAATCCGCAGCACTTCAACAATGCTGCGGATTTTTGTATCAGGTAATTTGTTTTACTCTTCAAGAAAACTACTTCACAAGTACCTTTTTGCCACCAATGATATTGATACCTGTCTGGGGAGAACTGAGGCGCTGACCGTGAATATTGAAAATTGAGGATACAGCCCCGTTGGCAGAAGGAATGTCGTTTACCGAAGTCTCTTCCCCTGGAATGGAGACTGAGAGTGTGGCAGGAGCATCGGCATCGTCGGTCTGCAACCATGTGCTGTGTGCTGGGATAGTACGCAGGTTGGCATCCAGAAGACGGAATGAAATGCGATCGCCGCCGAATACAGGCACGTAGGCATTTTTGTCATTGCCTGCTTGTGTAACTGCCACCGATGGCTCCAGCACATTCTGTTCATAGCCACATCCGCTTTCGCTAATCACAAGTTCCACGACAGAAGACGGTTCTGCCTTCAGCAGTACACCTGTGTTTGCTGCGATGGTGGTACCAGGCGCCAATGGAGAAAGCGATATGTTCTTGGCGACGTTGTCGTATCCATCTGCAATATATGCCACACATCCCTGTGGGATAGTTACAGGAACGGGAGAGGAAAAGCCTGCCCAACCACCGTTGTCTGTGCCTACGGGGAGCGAAAGCACCATCCTATCGCGAAAATCATATGCCTTGGCCTTGGATGCCTGAGTCGCTGTACCCAAAGTGTTGTAGCTGTCGTCGGCAGTGTAAATACGCATATAGTTCTCACCACCGAAGATAATGTTGAACATGTCCATTACTCCGGTCTTGGCAGGCAGAAGTATCATACTCTGGCTTTCTGCCGCGTCAACATTCTCTGAGAGTTCCGCTCCTTCCAGATAAAGACCGCGTTCGTACGAAAGGAGCCTGTCTGCATTATAATAGAATATGGTATGAGCCGTGGGAGTGTCTGTGCGGTATGTCTGTCGTGACTCATCCATAGTGCAGAGATACTTCTGCATAACCGTATTGTGGAAACGGTAGAAACGTCCCTGCAATGGTACGCGCTCAACCTCTATCTCCAAAGACTCCTGCTTCAGATGCACCTTGCCAGCTGGAAGTTTGCCTGAAGTTACCACATAGCCCTGTGGAACATGCTCCTCAAATGCAGGATATTCACTGCCAGCTTCCAGCTTGAATTCCTTGGTACCCACGTAAAGACCGCGGAAACGGAAATTGTAGGTCAGTTTGCCTGTCTCGCCCTCCTTGAGGTTTGGATCGTAAGGTGTATCCACCAACCAGAAGGACGCCCCGTTGCCTGTGCCATGCGCAAAGAGTCGTGTAAAGGTTGTATTTGACACATTATTGTTCACGGCATAGCCGGAGGTGTTTTCATAGCAGATGGCCACATATCCTGGTATGGTGTTGGTATCGAACGCCCATACAGTCTTTTCCGTACTCAGTTCCACCATTGTGCCGTTGTTGCCGTTGGATGCATAAAGATACTTTCCGCTGACATTGCTGCGGATATAGAACTTGTTATCACCAGGAGCAGCCTCCAAGGTCCATTGTGTGCATGCCGAACCTTGTCCGTTGAGGACACCGTCGGCATCAGCAAGACATTGACCGCGATCTGCGCTCTTGTTAGTAAATGTCACCACACTACCATCAGCTATGACAGGAGCAGGCGCCTGACGTGGTTTGTAGTCTTCCATCCAGTGGCGGGCATAGATATAGCCACCAAGATCAAGCATCTTGGTATCAACCGTCATTCTGCGGACAAAAGAACTCCAGTTCTTCTGTTCCTGAGGAGTCCATCCTGCCTCGGCAATACACATGAATCGTGGCAGGGCAGCATACTCAAGGTATTCGTTGCTGCTTACATGCTCCGTCCAGAAAGTGGCCTGCACGCCTATGTAGTACTTTGCAGCCTGCGCACTAACGTTCGAGGGTACAGGCATGTAGCTATAAGTCGAGTACACATCGTCGCCTCCGCCACCGGCACCAGTGGGTTCGCCATAGTCGTTGCTCTGACGTCTGTTGATATAGTAGCATCCGCTACCCCACTCCGTAATGATTGCATTCAGTCCCAGCGAGGCAGCCTTGGCCGCACCGCTCTGACAGGGATTCCAGCACATGATGGTGGCACCGGACTTCTTCATCAGGTCGAGGTCGGCACCATTGTCGGTGATGCTCTCGTTCCAACAGAAAATCTTCTTGCCCAGGGTTGCGAGGTGCTCGTTTATCTCACGGATAAACTCTGTCTGCAAGGCACGATAGCTGGTCTTGCCCATTGCGGCAAGTTTCTCCTGACACAGGGCGTTGCTCTCCCACTGAGATGTGGGACACTCATCGCCACCGATGTGGAAATATGGATAAGGGAATATCTCGCAGAGCTCGGTGATGATGTTCTTGGCAAACTGCACCGCCTCGGGATTTGCCACATTGAGCACATCGGTGCTGACACCGCCATTGATCCACACCTGAGGTGCAGAGTTGGGATGACAGCTGAACTGGGGATAAGCGGCAAGAGCGGCAACGAAATGTCCGGGCATATCCACCTCGGGCAACACGTCTATATGTCGCTCGGCAGCATAGCGCACAACATCCTTCATCTCCTCCTGGGTGTAGAAGAAAGGACCATACTTGCGGTTTGTCTGTGCACCCTCGCCTGTCCAGTATGTGTGACCATTCTCCACCACCTTGGTGATGGGAGTGTCATAACTGCTTCTGCGCTCAGCGCCTGTGCTGGTGAGCAATGGATACTGCTTTATCTCGGCACGCCATCCCTGGTCGTCGGTAAGATGCCAGTGGAACACGTTCATCTTGTATATTGCCATCAGGTCAATCATCTTCTTCACCTCGTCAACGGTAAAGAAATGACGGCTAACATCGAGCATGAAACCACGGTATGGGAATCGTGGCTCGTCCTCAATCCTTGCCACGGGCAGAGAATCTGCCACACTGCTCTCTCCTGGCTTGCCAAGAATGACATTTGGTGGCAGCAGGCGCATGAGGCTCTGCATTGCATAGTAGACACCGTCCGAGGTTGAAGCCTCAATAACCACACCGTCCTGCGCTATGTCCAGAACATAACCCTCGGGAGCAATACCGGCATTCTCCTTCACGCTGATATCCGAAGCACCGCTCTGCGCCTTGCACTCCAATCCGGTAGCCTTGTTTATGGTGGTTATGAAGCGCGCTACATCTGCCAGCACCTGGTTCTGCACATTAAGGTCAGAGAATGGTGTCACACCGATGGAGAACCCCTGCTTCAGGGCAAACTCGCCATCTCCAACCACAACCGACTTGGGAGCAGGCAGAAGGCTCAATGACTTATGCACTCCGCTCTTCACCTCCTCCGCCTCATATATCTTCAGACGACGCGAACCGGTGGGTGTTGTTGTTCCTGTCCATGTGGTGGGATTGGCACCATTGGCGGTCATATCAATGGCTTGACCATTTGAATTAAGTATGGTCATATAACCATCTGAACCAAAGTGTATTGCATTCGTCTGTTCCGAAGATGAAGTCTTGATGGCACTACCGTTTGAACCGCCCAGGTTCATATTCTTGCCGGTGGCCACATTTGTTATCACCCACTCGTTTCCATTGGCCGTAAGTGTCCAGATGTGAGCACCAGTCGACTCGCTGTTTTCCTGAAACGAGGCACTGCCCTTCACCTGTCCGCCATTATCGAATAGATAGTATTCGCGCGAACTCTGGTCAATACCTGAAATGATGTAGTAGGTGTCGGCCTTCACACTGGTCGTCACCTGCGCACCCTTCTTTGCCGTAGTGTATTCTGCCGTGAACACATCAGCTCTGGCAAACAGGCAGCCTGTTGCCAGCAACATTAGCATTAAGTGTTTTTTCTTCATGATTTAGTATGGTATATGTTTGTTTTTAGATCTGTTGTTTTTCTATTGTTATCTGCGCACCAGCAACACCACATTCTCCACGTGCTGGGTGTGGGGGAACATGTCCACTGGCTGTATATGCTCCACGCGATATTGTGCATCCAGAAGTTGCAGGTCGCGAGCCTGTGTGGCAGGGTTGCAGCTGACATAGACGATGCGGTCGGGGTTGGCAAACAGGATGGTATTCACCACATCCTCGTGCATACCGGCACGTGGAGGGTCGGTGATGATGACATCGGGTCGGCCGTGCTTCTCAATGAACTCGCGGTTCAGTATGTCCTTCATATCGCCGGCATAGAACAAGGTGTTGCTGATGCCATTGAGCTCGGAGTTTACCTTGGCATCCTCTATAGCCTCTGGCACATACTCAATGCCGACTACCTGCCTGGCCTGCTTTGCCACGAAGTTGGCAATGGTGCCGGTGCCGGTGTAGAGGTCATACACCAGTTCGTTGCCAGTGAGGCCTGCCAGGTCGCGTGCCACCTTATATAATACATAAGCCTGCTCGGTGTTTGTCTGATAGAAGCTCTTCGGTCCCACCTTGAAGCGGAGGTCCTCCATATGCAGGAAGATGTGGTCGGTGCCAGAATAGGTATATACAGGCAGGTCTCCAAAGGTATCGTTGAACTTCTCGTTGTTCACCCACAATAGGGAGGTTACCTCGGGATAGTTCTGCTTTATCCACTCCATCAGGTCCATGGCCTGTGTGCGCTCCTCCTCGCTCTTGATGCAGAACTGAACAAGCAGCATCACCTCGCCACTATTGCTCAGGCGGAGCATTATGCTACGCATCAGGCCGGTGTGCTCGCGTGCATCGTGGAAGGCAAGTCCCTTCTCATAGCAATATTCGCGGATACCGTTGCGCAGACGGTTGTTCAGGGGAGCCATCAGGTGACATTCGTCGATGGGCAGGATCTTGTCGAAGGCACCGCTTGCATGGAAGCCTACAGCACCAAGCGCACCCTCAGGAATCTCGCACACATGGGGAGTGAGACCTTCGGGGTGCTGGTCGGGGAACACCTTCCACACCTTGTTGGCAAAGCTGAACTCCACCTTGTTGCGATACTCCTCTGTCTGTGCCGAACCAAGGATGGGACTGCACTCGGGCAGCTCCACCTTGCCAATGCGGGACAGGTTGTCCATCACCTGACGCTGCTTCCAGTATATCTGCTGGTCGTAGGTGAGGCATTGCCACTTGCAACCTCCACACACACCATAGTGAGGACACACGGGCTTCTGACGGTGCTCGCTCATCTTGTGGAAACGCAGCACGGTTCCCTCCATGAAATGATGCTTCTTGCGAGTCACTCTCACATCAACCACATCGCCTGGGACGGCATACGGAACAAATAGCACCATGTTGTCTATTCGTGCCAGAGACTTGCCCTCGGCAGCAACATCCGTTATCTCAATATTCTCCAAAATGGGTAGTTCTTTTCTTTTTCTTGCCATAATATTAATAATGTTTGATGCAAAAATACACATTTTTATTGAATTTATTAAGCATTTACAAGGTCTTTTCAATATATATTGCTATATTTGCATGACGAGAAAAAACAATTAACCCTATTAAATAACAAAATCACATGAGTCAGAAAAGAGTTTACACCTTCGGCAATGGTTT
>JAFYVX010000133.1 GCA_017558255.1 Bacteroidaceae bacterium | reverse complement strand
TACCGTGAATCAGCATTTTCTGGAGAAGGGCGAACTTAAGGTGCAGACACTTGGTCGTGGTTTTGCATGGCTGGACACCGGTACGCATGACTCTCTGAGCGAAGCATCCACCTATATAGAAGTACTTGAAAAGCGTCAGGGCCTTAAGATTGCATGCCTGGAGGGTATAGCATATCGTCAGGGATGGATAACTGAGGAACGCATGCGCGAGTTGGCGCAGCCCATGCTCAAGAACCAGTATGGCCAGTATCTGCTCAAGGTTATTGAGGAACTGAAGGAGACTGGCAAAGCCAATCTTTAATATATAATATATTAGGAAGTAATGAGAGAATTCAAGGACCTGAAGATTGCTGTAGCAGGAACTGGCTATGTAGGCCTAAGTATTGCTACATTGCTGGCACAGAACCATTATGTGACGGCGGTTGATGTCATTGCCGAAAAGGTGGATAAGATAAACCGTCGCATATCGCCTATACAGGACGAATACATAGAGAAGTATTTTGCCGAGAAGGAACTTCGTCTTACGGCAACCTTGGACGGTCGTGCGGCGTATGCCGATGCTGATTTTGTTGTTATTGCCGCTCCGACGAATTACGACCCCGTGAAGAACTTCTTTGACACCCATCACATCGAGGATGTTGTAGACTTGGTTTTGGAAGCGAATCCCGATGCAACCATGGTCATAAAGTCAACCATCCCCGTGGGCTATTGCCGTAGTTTGTATGCCCGTTATGCCAAGGTATTTGCCGAAAAGGGATGGACAGACAGAAAGTTCCGTCTGCTCTTCTCTCCAGAGTTTCTGCGTGAGAGCAAGGCCTTGTACGACAATCTGTATCCCTCGCGCATCATTGTAGGTTATCCCAAGATGATACTGGCTGAGGACGAAGATGGTGAGTACAACGAGGCGATAGCAAAAGTGGCACCTGACGACCTGGAGGAAGCAGCACACACCTTTGCCGAACTTCTCAAGGAAGGTGCCATCAAGGAGGATATCCCCTGCCTTTTCATGGGAATGAAGGAGGCTGAGGCTGTGAAACTGTTTGCCAATACATACCTGGCATTGCGTGTAAGTTATTTCAACGAACTGGACACCTATGCCGAGATGAAGGGACTGGACTCCTCTGCCATCATCCAGGGTATTGGTCTTGATCCACGTATTGGGACGCACTACAACAATCCCAGCTTCGGTTATGGAGGATATTGCTTGCCCAAGGACACCAAGCAGCTTCTTGCCAACTATCAGGACGTTCCCCAACAGATGATGAGTGCTATAGTGGAGAGCAACCGTACTCGAAAGGATTATATCGCCGATGCTGTCCTCCGCAAGGCTGGTTGGTATGGATATAGCAACAACAACCAGTACCTCGGTTCTGCCGCTCATGAGACCGCAACTGTTCCCGTGATAGGTATATACCGCCTGACGATGAAGTCCAATTCGGACAACTTCCGCCAGAGTGCCATCCAGGGCATCATGAAGCGTATAAAGGCCAAGGGTGCCCAGGTGATTATCTACGAACCCACATTGGAGGATGGCAACACTTTCTTCGGTTCCCTTGTGGTGAACGATCTGCAGAAGTTCAAGCAGACGAGCTGTGCCATAATAGCCAACAGATACGATGCAGTGCTGGACGACGTTCAGGACAAGGTATACACTCGCGACATATTCCGCAGGGACTGACGTCTCTACTAACCCACAGAATTAAAATACCGCCGGGGTCCTCGTGGAACTTCCGGCGGTATTTGCAGTTATTATGATTAAGAGTTATTTATTTCTGATGAAGTCAGATAAGCGTTAGGAAGGTTTGTTCAGTCGTCAACACGAAGGAAATCGCCCTTGCTGTTGAACACCAGTTCCATGTCGTTTGAAAGTTCTACAACCTGTGTGTTCTTCTTTCTCTTCCATTCGATAATCTTGGCATTGGGGAACTTTGCCTTTGCGTGCTGGGTTATCTTGACGGGAAGGACGCTGTTGGGCAGGGCTGTCTTGTCGTCCAGTGACTCTATGTCCTTCACGTTGCCCTTATTGTCAAAGTCTAGTTTAAACGATACGGAGTTCTTTGTAACGTAAACTTTGTGTTCAACCTCCAGTATCTCAGATTCCTTTTCATAGTGGCTGATGTTGTACCCCTTGAAGTGCTTTGCTATATAGTCCTTGGCATTCTGGGGTATGCCACTGTAGTTCTGTGCCTGGGCCCAGAAGATAGAGAGTACCGCTACCAAGATGGTAAGGATGGGCTTTTTCATAGTCTTGTTCTTTTAATTAATAATGTGTTGTTTCTTGCACCGAAAGGTTGTTTTGTGAGTATATTACCTTTTTGCTGTTCAAAAGTACGCCTAAATGTTCATACGTGCAAATATCTTTTTGCGTTTGTAAATACTTGCAGGCATATATTAATATTTTTTCACTAAAATAATGATGCTATTTCCTTTTGTAGATGGTTAGTTGGATATTTTTTATAAAAACATGTCGGAGGTTTTGCTGTTTGCACAAAAAAGCGTAACTTTGGGTCGTATTAACAGTAATTTCTAAAATATAACTGACTATGTACGGAAAAATGAAAGAGCATCTTTGCCAGACCTTGGCAGAGATCAAGGAAGCAGGACTTTACAAGAACGAGCGTTTGATAGAGAGCCCCCAGCAGGCAGAAATCCAGGTGGCTGGCAAGGAGGTGTTGAACTTCTGTGCAAATAACTATCTGGGTCTTTCCAACCATCCCCGTCTCATCGAGGCAGCCAAGAAGGCACTGGACAGCCGTGGTTTCGGTATGTCAAGTGTTCGCTTCATCTGCGGTACAGCCGACATCCACAAGGTGTTGGAGGCAGAGATCAGCGAGTACTTCAAGACCGAGGACACCATTCTCTATGCTGCTTGTTTTGATGCCAACGGTGGTGTGTTCGAACCTCTTCTGACCGATGAGGACGCTATCATTTCCGACGCCCTGAACCATGCATCCATCATCGACGGTGTGCGCCTGTGCAAGGCCAAGCGCTATCGCTATGCCAATGCTAATATGGAGGAACTGGAGAAGTGCCTTCAGGAGGCTCAGGCTCAGCGTTTCCGCATTATTGTAACCGATGGTGTGTTCTCAATGGACGGCAACGTGGCTCCTATGGACAAGATTTGTGACCTTGCAGAGAAGTACGACGCACTGGTAATGGTGGACGAGAGCCACTCTGCTGGTGTTGTGGGTGCTACTGGTCATGGCGTGAGCGAGTTCTTCAATACCTACGACCGTGTGGACATCTACACTGGTACATTGGGCAAGAGCTTCGGTGGTGCCATGGGTGGTTTCACCACTGGTAAGAAGGAGATTATCGACCTCCTGCGTCAGCGCAGCCGTCCCTATCTGTTCTCCAACTCTCTGGCTCCCTCTCTCGTTGGTGCAGGCATAGAGATGTTCCGCATGCTCAAGGAGAGCAACGCCATCCACGACAAGTTGGTGGAGAACGTAAGCTACTTCCGCGACAAGATGATAGCAGCCGGCTTCGACATCAAGCCCACTCAGAGCGCCATCTGTGCCGTTATGCTTTACGATGCCAAGTTGAGCCAGGACTTTGCCGCACGCCTTCAGGACGAGGGTATCTACGTTACAGGTTTCTACTATCCCGTTGTTCCCAAGGGACAGGCACGTATCCGTGTGCAGGTTTCTGCAGGTCACGAGCGTGAGCACCTCGACAAGTGTATTGCCGCCTTCACCAAGATCGGTAAGGAAATGGGCGTGCTGAAGTAAGTTCCTGAGCACAAGAATCCGAAACAAAACAATACCGTCCCCGACTCCGCCATTGCCGACGGTTTCGGGGACTTTTTTGAAACACATATTGCGATGAATGTAGGAGACAGAATACCCGAATTCCTTGGCAAGGACCAGGACGGTAACGAGATAAAGGCCAGTGACTATAAGGGACGCAAGATAGTTCTCTACTCTTACCCCAAGGCCAATACCAGCGGCTGCACCGCCGA
The DNA here is from genome assembly GCA_017558255.1 of Bacteroidaceae bacterium. Lineage (GTDB taxonomy): Bacteria > Bacteroidota > Bacteroidia > Bacteroidales > Bacteroidaceae > Physcousia. Next base: position 2,188 of record JAFYVX010000133.1, on the reverse strand, counting down.
GGCATGCTCCCTGCAGGCTCACAAGGTGGAACTGGAGGCGGCTGGTTATAGCATCATCGGTGTGAGCAAGGACAGGGAAGGCCTGCAGAAGAAGTTTGCCGAGACACAGGGACTTGAATTCCCCCTGATTGCCGACACCGACACCACGCTGCTCCAGCTGCTCGGTTGCTGGGGCGAGAAGGTTGCATGCGGACGCCGCACCATCGGTACCCTGCGTACTACCTACCTTGTCAACGAGGACGGAGTGATAGAGAAGATTTTTACTCCCAAGGAGATTAAGACCAAGATTCACGCCGAACAGATTCTTTCTTATATAAATGGAAATAATTAAGACAGGCATTGAGGGACTCCTTATCCTGGAACCCCGTATCTTCAAGGATACCCGCGGATATTTCTTCGAGTCCTTCTCCCAGCGTGAGTTTGAGGAGAAAGTAGGTCCTGTGCACTTTGTTCAGGACAACGAGAGCATGAGCACCTATGGCGTGATGCGAGGTCTGCACTTCCAGCGTCCGCCCTACACGCAGAGCAAACTGGTGCGTTGCGTCAGCGGTGCCGTGCTCGACGTGGCGGTGGACATCCGCCAGGGTTCGCCCACCTATGGCCAGCATGTGGCCGTGGAACTCACCGCCGAGAACCACCGCCAGTTCTTCATCCCCAAGGGCTTTGCACATGGCTTTGCCGTGCTCAGCGAGACGGCCGTGTTCCAGTACAAGTGCGACGAGTTCTACCACCCCGAGGCAGATGCCGGCATCAGCATCCTGGACGAGAGCCTGGGCATCGACTGGCGCATTCCCATGGACAAGGCCATCCTCTCCGATAAGGACACGCGCCACGGCATGCTCGCCGATTTCCAGAGCCCCTTCACCTATGACATAAACCAATAACACTGAGGCACAAATGAAGAGAAGCATAGTCATCACCGGCGGAGCCGGATTCATAGGCAGCCATGTGGTACGCCTGTTCGTAAACAAGTACCCCGACTACAATATCATCAACCTGGACAAACTCACCTATGCCGGCAATCTTGCCAACCTGAAGGACGTGGAGAACTGCCCCAACTACAAGTTTGTGCGCATGGACATCTGCGACTTCGAGGCCTTCTATGCCCTCATGCAGGAGGAGCAGGTGGATGGCATCATACACCTGGCGGCCGAGAGCCATGTGGACCGCAGTATCAAGGATCCCTTCACCTTTGCACGTACCAACGTGATGGGCACTCTCAGCCTTCTGCAGGCGGCAAAGCTATACTGGGAGTCCCTGCCCGAGAAGTACGAGGGCAAGCGCTTCTACCACATCTCCACCGACGAGGTCTACGGTGCACTGGAACTCACCCATCCCGAGGGTATCGAGCCTCCCTTCACCACCACCGCATCCTCCTCGGAGCACCACCTGGCATACGGTACGGACTTCTTCTACGAAACCACCAAGTACAACCCCCATTCGCCATATTCTGCCGCCAAGGCAAGCAGCGACCATTTCGTGCGTGCCTATCACGACACCTATGGCATGCCCACCGTGGTGACCAACTGCTCCAACAACTATGGCCCCTATCAGTTCCCCGAGAAACTGATACCCCTGTTCATCAACAACATCCGCCATCGCCGTCCTCTGCCAGTCTATGGTAAGGGCGAGAACGTGCGCGACTGGCTCTATGTGGAGGACCATGCGCGTGCCATAGACCTTATTTTTCACGAGGGCAAGACGGCCGAGACATACAACATCGGCGGCTTCAACGAGTGGAAGAACATCGATTTGATCAAGGTGATGATAAAGACCGTGGACCGTCTGCTGGGCAATCCCGAGGGTTCGTCGCTCGAACTGATTACCTACGTCACCGACCGTGCCGGTCACGACCTCCGCTATGCCATCGATTCAACCAAACTCCAGAAGGAACTCGGATGGGAACCCAGCCTGCAGTTCGAGGAGGGCATAGAAAAGACGGTAAGATGGTATCTCGACAACCAGGAATGGATGGACAACATCACCTCCGGCGAGTACGAAAAATACTACGAAAGCATGTATGCCGGCAGATAATAAACACAGATGGCGCCACATTTCGTGACGCCATCTTGTGTTTTTTAGCATTAGCAAGCGGTCAACGCTCACCCCCAAGACCCTCCCCCTTGCCCCTCCACAAGGGAGGGGAGTAAATACTACAAGGGAATAGAGGGCGGACCCTCCCTTGTAT
>JAFYVX010000132.1 GCA_017558255.1 Bacteroidaceae bacterium | reverse complement strand
TCAAGTGGAGTCATCAGTGTGTCTATGTCACCCTTTGGAGAGTAGACAGACATCTCACGAGGGGTATTGAAAGACGCTTCTATTTCCTTTACCGGCACACCTGCGGCCTTCATGGTTACATATCTGGCACTCTGACGCATGGCCCTGTTTATATCCTCCTTGACCTTGGAAGAAGGAAGTTCGCGGAAATATGGCTTGTTGGGGTTGCGCCTTTGCTCTTTTTCAAAAGCCGGTTGCAGGTATCCGACAACATGCTCGGCCATGCTTTCTTCCGCATAACGTTGCATACGGCTGTCTATAGTTGAATATATCTTCAAGCCATCGGTATAAAGATTATAGGGACGACCTTCCTTGTTGGTATTCTTATTGCACCATCCGTACAATGGGTCATCCTCCCATGCCACTGAATCCTCGTAATACTTTTGGGCTTGCCATGATTCGTAATTGCTGCGTTTAGGCTTCTTTGCCATCAGCACCTGACGAAGATGTTCGCGCACATACATTCCAGTTCCACTTCTATGGTCGGTCCTACGGAAGTTGAGCACCAGCGGCATCTGAATAATACTATCTGCCACGGTTTCCGTCAGATAGCCGGAACGCAACATCTGACCCAAAACAACATTTCTTCTTTCTCGGGTTCTTTCGGGCGACCTGACTGGATTGAAATAGGAAGGGTTCTTGCACATACCAACAAGCGTGGCGCACTCCTCGATGGAAAGAGCATTGGGTTCCTTGCTGAAATATGTGCGCGAGGCCGACTTTATGCCTACCGCATTATGAAGGAAGTCAAAGTAATTCAGATACATGGTAATGATTTCCTCCTTTGTATAGAATCTCTCCAACTTCAGGGCTATCATCCATTCTATAGGTTTCTGGAACAACCTTTCCATAGTACTGGATGCCTGCGAACTGTAAAGTTGCTTGGCGAGCTGTTGGGTTATGGTAGAACCACCACCGGCACTTTTCTGTCCCAGAACTCCACGTTTTATAATAGCACGAAAAAGTGCCTTGAAGTCTATACCGGCATGCTCATAAAATCTTTCATCTTCTGTGGCGATGAGTGCCTGCACCATTGCCGGTGCAATAGAATCATATTCCGTAAAGATCCTATTGCTGGAACCATAACTGTATGTTCCCATCAATTTGCCGTCAGCGGTCATTACCTGACTGGCAAACTTGTCTACGGGATTGGACAGCTGTTCCATATCAGGCATGTATCCGATGCGACCTTCATTAATGGCCCAAAAGACCCAAATAGCACCGGAAGTAGCACCGACAAGCAACAACCACATTAAAATAAATAAGACCTTCCTCATAGCAAACGTGATCTCTATACGATTTATCTGGAGCTTATTCCACTATACGCACGTCTTTCAACTCCACATCCCTATTACAATAGCTGCAACGCAGGATATCATTTCCCTGTGCAACGGAACGGAAACGTGTCTTCATAGGTTCGTTGTTGGTAATGCACTTGGGATTGGGACATTGTACTATTCCCACCAGTTCTTCTGGCATCACCACCGTACGCTTTTCTATGATTTCATAGTCCTTTATTACACATAGAGTAATGTTTGGAGCAACGGCCGACAACTGGTTAAGTTCCTCGTCGGTAAAGTATTTGTCGGCAATCTTGATAATGCTCTTGGTTCCCATAACTGCGCTCTTAAAGTTGAAGCCTATGGTAATGGCATTCCCCATCTTCTCAAGATGAAGCATGCTCACCACATCAAAGAGCCTTTCGCTGGGTATATGGTCTAAAACGGTACCGTTTTCTATTGCGGCGACCATCATTTCCTTCTTATTCATGAATTCTGGTTTTGCAGGTTAATACTCTTTTGATAATCCCCAGTCAATACACTAAAGTATTGTGCTGTCGTTCATAACATCTTCCAAACTGATACCCAGCACATCGCATATCAGGGCCTGACGGGCATAGAGTCCGTTCTGTGCCTGCTGGAAATAGTATGCATAGGGGGTATCATCTATGGTATACTCGATTTCATTCACACGTGGCAGAGGATGCAGTATCTTCATATTGGGGCGTGCCTTGCATAGCATATCCTTTTTCAACAGATAACGGTCCTTCACGCGCTCATATTCGTCAAGGTCGGCAAAGCGCTCCTTCTGCACTCTGGTCATGTACAGGATATCAGCATCACTGATGGTGTCGGCATCAAAGTCCTGATGCTCCACATACTTGATTCCGTATTCGTCGCAATAGCGCTTGTACACGGCCGGCATGGCCAATTCATCAGGAGCAATAAAATGGAATGTGGGATTAAAATGACGCATGGCCATCAGCAGAGAATGCACCGTGCGACCGTATTTCAGGTCGCCAACCATGTATATGTTCAGATTGTCAAGCGTGCCCTGAGTCTGGTATATCGTGTACATGTCAAGCATGGTCTGTGAGGGATGCTGGTTGGCTCCGTCGCCGGCATTGACAATGGGCACAGGGGCAACCTCGCTTGCATATAGTGCAGCACCTTCCAGATAATGGCGCATAACTATAACGTCGGCATAACTGGATACCATCATTATCGTATCCTTCAGTGTCTCACCCTTAGTACCGCTTGTCACCTTGGGATCGGCAAAACCAATGACTCTTGCACCAAGACGATTGGCGGCTGTCTCAAAACTCAGACGAGTACGTGTCGAAGGTTCAAAAAACAAGGTAGCAACCACCCTACCGGCCAAAATCCTGCGGTTGGGATGCTTCTCAAACTCTTGAGCCATGCGAATCAAATACTCAATTTTTTCTCTGGAATGACCGGCAAGGGTCACAAGACTTCTATTCTTCATGGTAATTTTCTTGCACTTTTTCTCCCCAAAGGTATGAATTTATATACTAAAAACCACAAAATACGGGCTCTAATTTGACATATTTAATATAAAGTTAGAAAAAAACTCGTACGCATGACATTCAAAAGGGAGTTTTTTCTTAATTTTGCAATCTCAATTTCACAACGTCTGTCCTGGAATAACACCGGGACATCTATTTTTTCAAGAACAACTAAAATAACAAATTACATAATGGACAAGACGGTCTTTGATTTAATCAGCGAAGAGCGTGCCCGCCAGATGCGAGGCATAGAACTCATCGCCAGCGAGAATTTTGTATCTGACCAGGTTATGCAGGCCATGGGCAGTGTATTGACCAACAAGTATGCAGAGGGATACCCCGGCAAGCGCTACTATGGCGGTTGCCAGGTGGTGGACAAGGTAGAGGAACTCGCCATCGAGCGCATCTGCAAACTCTTTGATGCCGAGTATGCCAACGTACAACCCCACTCCGGAGCACAGGCCAATGCTGCAGTATTCCTGGCATGCCTTAATCTGGGCGACACCTTCATGGGTTTGAACCTCGACCACGGAGGTCATCTCTCACACGGCTCTGCCGTAAACACATCGGGCATCAACTATAAGCCAGTGGGCTATAACCTCAACAAGGAAACAGGCCGTGTGGATTACGACGAGATGGAGCGCCTCGCCCTTGAGCACAAACCCAAGCTCATCGTTGGTGGCGGCTCTGCCTATAGCCGCGAGTGGGACTACCGCCGCATGCGTGAGATTGCCGACAAAGTTGGTGCCATCCTCATGATAGACATGGCACATCCCGCAGGCCTTATTGCCGCAGGTTTGTTGGACAACCCTGTCAAGTATGCCCACATCGTAACATCAACAACCCACAAGACCCTCCGTGGTCCCCGTGGCGGTATCATCCTCATGGGCAAGGACTTCCCCAACCCCTGGGGCAAGACCACTCCCAAGGGCGAGGTAAAGATGATGTCTGCACTTCTCAACAGCGCAGTATTCCCCGGCACACAGGGCGGTCCTCTCGAGCACGTCATTGCTGCCAAGGCTGTTGCTTTCGGTGAAGCACTCGACCCCAAGTTCAAGGAGTATGCCACCCAGGTTAAGAAGAACGCGGCAGTGCTGGCAGACGAACTCCAGAAGCGCGGTTTCTTCATTGTAAGCGGAGGCACCGACAACCACTCCATGCTTGTGGACCTTCGCACCAAGTACCCCGACCTTACAGGTAAGGTTGCTGAGAAGGCTCTTGTTGCCGCCGACATCACCGCCAACAAGAACATGGTACCCTTCGATAGCCGTTCTGCCTTCCAGACTTCAGGTATCCGTCTGGGCACTCCCGCCATCACAACCCGTGGTGTCAAGGAGGACATGATGGCAATCATAGCCGCTCTCATAGAGCGAGTTCTCAACGACCCCGAAAACGAGGAGAACATTGCCAGCGTTCGCGCTGAGGTTAATGCCATGATGGCAGAATATCCTCTCTTTGCCTGGTAAATATAATTTCATTTCACGAGGACAGCACTCCGCAGCACTCACTTGACCAGTGATGCTACGGAGTGTTGTCTTTTAATTTCATCATTCATATATTTGACAAACACTCTCAACGAAGACGCAAGAATGTACATAGTAGCGGTAAACTTTACGGCTAATAGCGGCTCGGCGAACGGCTGATAGCGGCTCGGCGAACGGCTGATAGCGGCAAAAAGCACAGCTTATAGCAGTTCAGAGAACGGACAACAACTGCTCGTGGAATTAATTCTTATTCATTCATTTTCATCTTTGACATCTTCAAAGGTTGATTGATAATGTCCAATTCCACGCCTGTTAGCACCTACTTTAACACATTAATTAATATAAAGAGAGGGAACGGGACGTTTATATGCACTTTTTTTTGTAACTTTACGCCCGAAATTTTAATAATATCTCAAAATAAAAGATGCTTACACTTAAATTGATTACCGAGCAGACGGAACGCGTCATTGCCGGTTTGGAGAAAAAACATTTTGCCGGTGCTCGCGAGGCTATCGCTGAAGTGATGGAGATTGACAAGCAGCGCCGTGCCGCTCAGACACAGCTTGACAAGAATCTGGCTGATGCCAAGAAACTGGCTGCCGAGATT
>JAFYVX010000131.1 GCA_017558255.1 Bacteroidaceae bacterium | reverse complement strand
TGGAGATTTTATATCTGACACCTACGAGAAGGAGCAAAACTACCTTACTCTGTACACCATCCTGGCTATCGTGGGCTTTGGCATAGCGTTCTTCGGCTTGCTCACTCTGGTCAGTGCCGACCTTCAGCGCCAGCGCCGCTCCTTGGCCATCCGCCGCATCTTTGGTGCCACGTATGGAGTGTGTCTGCGCCAAACATTGCGCTTGTATTCGATAGTCACCACACTGGGTACTATCATAGGCCTCTGCATCAGCTTTTATCTGATGACCATGTGGTTATAAACATATTCTACAACTATCACCTTAGGATGGGAACAGCCCCTATGTATTGCCCTGGCTATAGCCTTACTGGTTATTGCCCTTGTGACATGGAAGGTGCGCCAGTGCTTCAGGGAGAAACCTGCAAATGTGATTGCTAATTAAGGTTGGTTCTATAAATTAAAGAGCAAAATTACAGCGATGAAACTCTTATTTATCAATTTTCTTCAAGCCCTGCGCCACATCAGGCGCAACAAGCTACAGACCTGCCTCATAGTGGGCATATTGTCGTTTGCCATGGCAGCCTTTGTATTCTCCGCTGCTGGCATCTGGGAAATAACACACGAGGAACATGGCATCGGTGACGATGCCGATGTATATGCTTTACAAGCATACACACCAGAAGGACTCAAACAATCCAATTATTTCTTTACGGTAAAAAAAGCACGCGAACTGACAAAGAATATGCCTGAAGGTATGATTGCTACAATGGCAGCACTAAGTGGCAATAAATTAAAAGGAAGGACAGATAGTGCATCCAATCAGACTAAGCCTGTGCTATTGGTAACTCCCGAATTCTTTGATGTGGTACAAGCGGATTTTATCTACGGCCGACCTGTACAAGAAGAAGGTGAAGTGGTCGTCTCCGAACAAGCCGCACAGGTTCTGTATGGCACAACCGATTTAGTGGGTACTATGGTGGAGATAACTTTAGAAGAAGACCATAACAAAAGCATACAGGCAAAAGTGTGTGGTATAGTCAAAGGAGAAGAAGGAAGCATGATTACAGGTGCTCAGGCGTTTTTATATCGTAAGATTGAAAATGTGACATGGCTTACTAAATACTCATATAAAACCAATACCGCATTGATTGTTACAAGGACCACAGATAGCAAGGCCTTGATGACATTGATAGAACAAAACAATGAGAATATGGAGGACAAGGTAGCAGCATTAAGACTGGTACCAGTAAGAATGTTTCACCTGTTGTGGAGCAATAGCAGTTTCTGGAAGGCAGCCTTTTATCCTGGAATATTCCTTATACTGTCTGCCTTGTTGCTCATATCTGCATCATTCTCATACTTGGCATTGCTTAATACAAATGCCGAAAACCGTTGGACAGAGCATCGCCTAAGATTGAGTTTCGGTGCAGGTTCCGACACCTTGCGACGCATCTATGCCGAGGTGCTATTGGTACTTCTTGCCGTTGGATTTTGTGCGTGCATAATACAGGAACTGGGTTACAAAGGTTTCCTGGAGTATATGCAGATGCCGGAATGCGATGTGATGCAATGGCTCGTGATGGTATGGTTCGCAATGGTGGTGCTCTTGATTTTTCTGTGCACAATACCAGTATATCTGCAACACAAAAAATACAAGAAAGCCATCCATGGCGCACCGCAAGGCAAATCCTCGTTCTTGAACCATATCTTTGTAACAACGCAGATAAGCGTCAGCGTATTATTGCTCTTTCTGGTGTGGAATGGTGGCAGACAATTGAGGTATGTCAGCCACGATGGCTTGGGATTTAATGCACACAAAGTCTACACTATAAAAACTACTGATGCAAAAGACCAGGTCCTGGTCAGTTCCATCGAATTTGCACATGAGGTTGCATCAATAGCAGCAGTAGACACCTGTATCGTACAAGCACCGTTTTATGATGTTACCTCAAATACTGTCACGCCCTTTGAGGGATTTGACAAGAATATGTGGACCTTGCAATTGACTCCTGCTGCAATGCGTCTATTCGAAATCAAGCCAAATCTATGGAAAGATGTAGATGGGGAGTTTGAAATGAAAAGGGGTCAGATTTTGCTCGCTACAAATACCGCGAAGTATTTTGGTATCACACCAGAGAATCCCTTTCTGCCAAATGGTTTGGAAGCAGTAGGTATCCTGGATATTTGTACAATAAATATGCATCAAGAACCCTACTTGGTTGCCTATAGCCATTATCATAATAACTGGGACACAAATGTTGCCTACTTCAGTTTCCATCCCGGCAAGGAAAAAGAAGGTATAGCGGCTGTGGAGGATATGTTGCGTCGTAGGGACATGAATGTGGATGCTGGACTTGTCCGTGTGGTCAACTTTGGAGATATGATATCTGATACTTACGAAAAGGAGCAGAACTATCTGTGGCTATATTCCATACTTTCTGTCGTAGGCTTTGGCATAGCATTCTTCGGTCTTCTCACTCTTGTCAGTGCCGACCTCCAGCGCCAACGCCGTTCTCTTGCCATCCGTCGCATCTTCGGTGCAAACTATGCGGTGTGTCTTCGCACCACTCTCCGCACCTATATGTTCATTGTGCTCATAGGCGCCACGATTGGCATCTGTACGGGCTATTACCTGATGACATTGTGGCTACAGACCTATAGTTCCAGCATCACACTGGGATGGGTTCAGCCCGTGTGCATTGTACTTGGCATAGGCATACTGGTAGCATCCATGGTGGCATGGAAAGTGCGCCAGTGCTTCAGAGAAAAACCCGCAGAGGTGATTAAGGCGTAGAGGAAAGAGGAAAGAGTACAGAGGAACGAGGATAGATAATAGATTAGAAAATTTAACGAGATAATATTATGATTAAGACAAAGAACATTTCTAAGGTCTTCCGCACAGAGGATGTGGAGACCCATGCTTTGGTGGATGTTTCGCTCGAGGTGAAGAAGGGCGAGTTCGTGGC
>JAFYVX010000130.1 GCA_017558255.1 Bacteroidaceae bacterium | reverse complement strand
GGTAAAGACTACATCCGCTTTGGCGGTACGCAGAAGGTAGGCAACTTTAAGGGAGTTCTGGATCAGATTTACGTTTTCAGGGCTCCGATTAACGAGGCAACCGTAGCCACATTGCAGGATAACCATGCGCCCAAGGTTTATGACCAAGAGCACTTGGTAGACCGTAAGAAACCCTCCAAGACCGGCAGCATTCTTCACCTGTATACTTACGATATGGAGGCTGACACTCTATCCGTAAGCAGCCACGGGCAGGGCAAGTACGGTACGGTTAAGCACAATGGCGATGGCACATTCACCTACACTCCCGGCGAAAAGTTTAAGGGGGAAGATAAGTTTAAGATTACGGTGACAGACGGCAAGGGTGGCTATGATACTGCCACCATGCGCGTATACGATGACCGCTATATGGCCAAGCAAGCTGTGGAAAACTTTACATTCTGCAGCGCTTTGCCCGCCCCCACAGAGGGTGTTGGAAAGAAGCAGGATTACCGCATTCCTATGGCTATTCGCGCCAAGGGCAAGGCAACAGACCTGGTGGTGCAGGCTAACTCCCGCCTGTGGTACTACGAAAATGAGTCCAAGAAGGGTAAGATTCTGTTCGGTGAGCCCATCGAGCTTAAGACTACCGATGGTAAAGAGCTTGAAACGGACGGCGTAACGGTGATTAAAGGCAAGCAGCTGATTGTTCGCCTGCCGAACAACTCGCTGGTCTATGCTGAGATTGTGGGTAAGGACGTGCCACAGGTTAAGCTTGGCGAGCCTGTTAAGGATGCCAATGGCGAGGACTTTAAGACAACGAGCCGCTTCTTTGTTGTGGCAGACTTCAACAAAGATAAGAAGAGCGACTTGCTGATTGCCCTGAACAACGGTGTTCACATGTATGAGAACACCGGCACAAAGGATGCCCCTCGCTACAGCACAGAGGCACAGCCCGCATGTCTGGGGTCGTATAATGTTGCCCCGAGCTTGGGTGACGTTAACGGCGACGGCCGCGTCGATTTCTTGCACGGTATCAACTGGGGTGACATGTTCTACTGGACAAATGAGCGCTCAGGCTCCACGATGATTGATGTCGGGCCCAGAAAGTCATTGAAGCTACTCAATCCCCCGGAGGAGAAGTTCATGCGCATTCTGAACGGTTCTCACTTGGTTGTGGAGGATATGGATGGCGATGGCACGGTGGACCTCATCATCGGTGGCAACGTGGGTGGCCACTTGGTGAGCGCTATCGGTGCAGACCCCGATGCCGACAAAAACAACCTCAAGCTCATTGAGAAGGAGCTTTACGATGGGCACGAAACAGACCTTGGTCGTGTTTTGGAAGAGAATGACCAAGCCGGCTTGAAGCGCTACCGCGAGCTGATGCAGAATTGGATTAAGTGGGCTATCAATCGCCCCACACCCGAGGCTCGCTTGGCTGCCTACAACATGCTCAAGAAGCACGTGAAGAAGTACCCCTTCCTGCAGCGTACACACCTAAAGGAGGCTTGGATGAAGAAGAAAGACGGCAAGATGGAGGAGTACGGTGCCATGCACCATGTGCCGGGTATCTTTGCCCTCAACTGGATTGTGCTCGACCAGCTCATGCCGGATTCTGCGGAGCAGCGTAAGGATGTGGCCGATGCCTTGGGTATGAAGGGCAAGGACCGCGAGTACTACCTTGCCTCTGGTATTCCGCTGGCAGACAACAACAAGTGCTCCGAGGGGCAGTTGCAGGCAACGGAAGACCTTAACCGCATGCACCCCCGCGCGCTCTTCCCGGATGACCACATCTCCATTGATCGCAACTTTGGTGATGAGCGTGAGGCCATGTGCTACGTGTTCCGCTCCAACAAGAACACCTTCGGTTGCGATGTTGGCGGTTCCGTCAACGAAATGGACCGCGACATGGTGATTGCTACGGAGCGTTGCTTGGATGGCCCCGGTGCCGCCAACGGTGACTACTACACCTTCGTGCTTGCACACGAGGTGTGCCACTCGCTGGATGGTTATGTGGGCCGCATTGCCAACCAGGACATCAACCGCCGCTGGGGTGATATGCTGGTATATGCTGCCACGAATGCCGGACAGAACGACATCATCGGAGTGCGCGAGGACGGCAATTGGGACGGCAAGCTTACCCAGGAAAAGTTCAAGCAGCTTGGTCTTTGGGACGGTATGGCTGATTGGAACGAGACGTGGAAAGCTTACTGGAAGCAGTGCCCCTACCGTGGTAAGACCTTCATGCGTGGTGACATCGACTGGTTCCTTGGCGCTAAGCAAGAATCTCTGGCCACACAGGCAAACCACCACTGGGCACGCTCAGAAGCCCGCATCATTGGCGCTATTCTGCGCTATGAGCTCGGCTACAAGGCCAACATTAACGAAGTGCTGCACTACTTGGATATCCTTTCCACCGGTATGAACAAGATTCACATGTACCATACCCGTGCTCTCAAGGATCCCAACCGTGTGGATTTCCACTCTGATCCCGCCTGGTTGGTACGTAACGATAAGGGCTACATCACGGATGTGATTATCGGCGACCGTACCTACAGCTTCGAGGTGGATGATAGCGGCCGAGCTGTGCGCGTTCTCTCCCATCCCTTCCCGGAGCAGATTAAGAAGCTTGCGGACGAGATTCGTAACCGCAAATAAGTTAAATCTCCCGCTTTTTTAAGAAACGCGCCCGATTCTCTGCCGGAATCGGGCGCGTATTGTATAGTTAGGGGGGGCGATGTGGAGCCCCCTCCATCAAAAGCCTTGTTATAAGGGCTCAATCAGTATGTAATTGAGGAGGTGAAGGCAATGACGAAAAGGCAACTTGACTAAAATTGTTAACATGCGTATTCTTAGTTATATTACGTATACATCCCGGTAGACGAAGAAGGTTGAGTACCGCTCCACCCCCGCATGGCTCGTGCGCCATGACAAGGGCTACATCACAGAACTCTCCCTTGTGGGGCGCACCATCGGCTTATATTTTCGGGACTAAAGTCCCGTGCTCCGACTGATTTGTGGGCCCCCCACAAATCGGAAGAAAAACACAAAGTTCAGACCGTAGAGAATATAATGTTTGCGCATGAAATGATTTGTATGTTGCCGCGAACAACAAATTAATCTTGCCCAATGGTCTAAAACCTGTAAAATATCAGCGCCATGAAGCGTCACCGTTCTCCTCTTGAAATAATAGTGCGGCTTATTGTACTGTTACTCGGTTTGTTCATATTAGCACAGGGAATAGCCTTTACCGTGTTGGCTAATCTTGGGACAGATGCCATTACCAGTCCTGCACTAGTGGCGCATCTTGTACTTGGTGATGCAGAGGGCGGAGCCGGCGTTGCTTTCTGCACGGTTGGCCGTATGCTTATCTGCGTACATATTATGCTGGTGCTGATACAGATAGCGGTGCTTCGCAGTAAATACAAGCCTGTTCAGTTACTGCAGGTAGTGATGGGCATTCTTCTTGGCCTCATGCTGGATGCTTGCCTGACCTACACAACTCTGCTTCCCCTGCCGAACTATGGGGCATCCATCGCTTATACTCTTCTGGGCTGCGCCGTATGTGCATTTGGTATTTTTACTTTTGTCAAAGCAGACATGGTGCCGCTCTCAGCTGAAGGCTTATGCCTGGTTCTGAGTCGTACATACAATTGGCGATTCAGCCGGGTAAAGGTAGCAGTGGACTGTTCTCTGCTTCTTACTGGTGTGGTTGCTTCCCTGATTTTTCTGGGAGAGGTAGCCGGTGTTCGTGAAGGATCCATCATTTGCGCCGCGTGCACCGGGTATGTCATAGGCTGGTATTTCAAGGTTTGCCCAATCTGGGACAATCTGTTTGCCGCTGTGAGTGGTTCCTCTGACGAAAAATCCGGTACCGATTTAGCCTAGTCATTTAGAATTAACTTTTTATTAAAAAACAATGAATATCAAATCACTCTACACAGCAGAACAGATTCAGGAAGCTGTTCAGAAAGTAGCACAGCAGATTGAAAACTGTTTTGGCAGTAAGGAACCTGTGGTGGCTCTTTGCCTGCTCAATGGTGCCATTTGGTATGCTGCAGACCTGCTGCGCTGCCTGCCTGCCAATTTTGAGCTGCAAACCATACGCATCTCCAGCTATGAGGGCAAAGATAGCACCGGTAAGCTCAAGTGGCATAATGCGCTCCCCGACTGTGCCGGAAAACAGGTGCTTGTGATTGATGATGTGCTCGATACGGGCCTGACCATGAAAGAGGTATGCGATACTCTGCTGCAGAACGGCGCCTCCAAGGTGGCGTCTACGGTAGCTATCAATAAGACCGGACGCCGCAGCGTGCAGTATGAGGCAGATTTCTGTGCCTTACAGTGTGAGGACTGCTTCCTCGTGGGGTACGGTCTCGACTTTAACGGCAAGTACCGCAATCTTCCCTATATCGGCTATATCGAGTAAGGAGCGAGAATCAACATATTCTGATGATGGAGCGGCAGGGGAGTATCCCTTCGCCGCTCCCCTGTTTTTAACTTTTCGGCGATTTGTTATTTTGCCGCCGATTTGCGAGTTTCCTTGGCTTCATTCTGCAAGATGTTCTTCAGCCCAACGGAGAGGATTACCCCAATACTCCATCTACTTTTGTGTAGCCTTCCGGCTTTCAAATAATGCCTCGACATCTGCTCGTAGCGTACGCAGAAATACAGGGAGCTGAGCATCCGGGAGGTGTTGATGCACCAGGCTGCGCGCCTCGCGCGGGGAGCCACCGGCAAGCCTAGGAGGGGAGCCAGGCAGAATGGCATTATGCACCCATTCCCTTTATAATGAGAGAAGTCCGTTTTTACAATTCAGCCTCAAGATGACGCACGCAACAAATACCAGCAACGCCCAACAGCCGCCCTGAATGAGGCCAATGAGGCATTTGAAATGGGACTCGTGGTATGTAATGACCTAGGCATCCTGCGGATTGTCCGCTTTGTAATAGATGCGCAAACGGGTTTTGTTGTGTCCAATTCACTGTGCTGTTTGTACAGCAGATGATAAGGGCGATTTTGCAGGTCCCGGTAGCAGATGGTGAAATAGGTCTGGCGGTCATGTGCCGGGCTGACAATGCCCTCCGCTCTGATGCCGTTACCAACGTATTCCTGAAGCTGCGCTAGGTTCTCGGAGTATCGGAAAATGTGCAGAGAAGAACATAATAATAATAAGCCCGAAATCAGCATTCCCCACCCATATGAAGCTTTCGGTTCGGTTTTTGCCGGTACCATCTGCCGAATCCGTACTTCTTTTTTATCAAAGCCCGGATGGCTGCAATAGTCAGACACACTGAAACAATGACCAGTACAGATGTGACCAGCAAGTCTATGTAGTTGAAGAAATGTGGATAGTCCATGCCCTTGTTCCTGCGGAGTGTATACTCCGATACCGACATATTACAAGAAAATACACAGAAATCGCTGAGCTATGAATTAAATTTGGCTGTCTGGATTCTGATGGTAAGGAAAGCATCCGGTTTAT
>JAFYVX010000129.1 GCA_017558255.1 Bacteroidaceae bacterium | reverse complement strand
GGAAATAGAAGTTATAGAACAACATTTCGGCAGAGGAGAAAACTACTTATCTTCTGTCACCTCACCACCATAAAATAATTATATAACATTAAAACCATTAGCCATATGAAAGCCGCCAAAGAACATAAACCACAACAGTCACGTGTGATACAAGAAATCCTAGAGTATAGGGAATTTAAGTAATAAAATAGATGTTTTTATCAAAACCTTATATTAATTATAGTCGGTTGCCCAAGAGTATTCAAGGACAACCGACTTTTATTTTACGCAGTCAGCATCTGTTTTGCCTGCCATGCTCAATGAACCTCTATAATATCGTTACTCTCCTGTTCAAGAAGTGAATCAGTTTAAGGAGTCTGTTTCAAATGTATCCTAAGGCATCCTTTATACCACTATGCAGAATGCATAATTAACTATTTCTGCATGGGTTCAGCATAAAATTATTATAATTTCAGCACTCAAGAATACTTTTCTTTGAATATGTAATACAGAAATCAAAATAACTTCATAATTTTGCACCAAAGAACAGGTACAATATGGATAATTCAACGAAAAAAGGTTCAAGAGGCGGAAAGCGTGAAGGTGCAGGAAGACCTAGTACCGATAGCAAGCTCTATACATTCAGAGCACCTAAAGCTATGGCTGAATACATAGATGCTCAGGAAAACAAGACTGACTTCATAAAGAACTGTATCGCCAAGTCGATTGCTGACGAGCGTACAAACCTTGAGAAGTTGGGCACTATCTATTCAGCAACCCGAATCAAGGAGATGAGCCTACCATATTTCGACATCGGTATTGTTGCGGGATTTCCTATTCCATTGGACAATGACGAAAAGGCTCAAGACATTGAACTACTGAAGATGTTGTGTCCTAATCCAGAATCGTGCTATCTCATCCGAGTGGAAGGATATTCGATGATCGATGCAGGCATTGAGTCTGGCGATATTGTCATAGTGGATAAGAGCAACCGCAATCCATCCGAGAGTCAGGTTGCCGTATGTGAGTTCAATGGAGATTATACTTTGAAACGTTTCGTCAAGAGAGACGGCTTTGGTTGGCTCATACCTGCCAATCCTGATTTTCCTGAAATCAAGGTTACTCCAGATGACCGATTCTGTATCTGGGGTACTGTTACCTACATCATTCATAAACCCCGTTACTGATATGTATGCCTTGGTGGATTGTAATAGTTTCTTCTGTTCGGTAGAAAAAGTATTTCATCCCGGACTGGAGGGTAAACCCGTCTGTGTTCTCTCGAACAACGATGGATGTATTGTCGCACTCACCCCTGAAGCCAAGAAACTCGGACTCCACCGTGGCGATCCCATTTTTAAGGTGCAAGATATTGTACGCAAGCATGGTGTTACCATCTTTTCTACCAATATGCAGCTCTATGCCGCTATGAGCAAGCGAGTGACCAACATCCTCCGCAAATCCATACACCATGTAGAGAACTACAGTATCGATGAAAGCTTCTGCAACCTTCAAGGCTACGAGAACCATTTCAACCTTGTCGAGTTGATGCGTGGTGTGGCAGACAGGATAAAGCTATGGACGGATATCCCCGTGAGCGTAGGCATTGCACCCACCAAGACATTGGCCAAGGTAGCTAACAAATTCGCAAAGAAATACGAGGGTTACCGAAGTGTCTGTATCATCGATAGCGAAGAGAAACGAGAAAAGGCCCTTTCACTCTTCGACTTGGCTGATGTATGGGGAATTGGTAGACAGACCCTCAGCAAACTGAACTACTTGGGTATATCCACGCCTCTTGAGTTTGCGAATAAAAGCGAATCGTGGGTTCGCTCTAATTTTCATAAGCCAGGCATACAGACATGGATGGAACTCAACGGCATCCCCTGTATTGATACATCGGAGGTCGTCCAGAACCAAACCATCTGTACCAGCCGAAGCTTTGGTGAAATGGTATCCGATTTGCCATCCCTCAAGGCATCCGTAGCCTCTTTTGCAAGTAGTTGTGCCAACAAGCTCCGTGGCCAGAATGCAGGAGCACGTTCCGTAACGGTCTTTATCTGTAGTAATCGATTCAGAGAAGACTTGCCCCAATACGGGAACTCTGCCGTTTATACCTTTATAACACCTACCTCCGACACGATTGAGATTACCAATGCAGCATTGGTATTGCTCGAACAAATCTATCACCCTGGCATCATGTACAAGAAATCGGGTGTCATCGTTGGCGATATTGTCAGCATGTCCATGCTTCAGATGAACCTGTTCGATCCGATTCCTAACAGAAAGGAACGTTCCGACTTGATGAAGGCCATCGATGAGATAAACCATCGGTATGGTTTGAAGACAATAAAACTCATGGCCGAGGGTGATAAAGAACAGAAGTGGAAGGTGAAATGCGAATATCGTAGTCAGAATTATTTGACGGATATAAACGAGATTCTTACCATACAGATTTGAATAACTGAATGTTATATTTGTATAATTATATACTTATATAACTATATAGTTACTTATTCAGCCTTTCGTTTAACTTCCCCCTTTTGTAAATATCTC
>JAFYVX010000128.1 GCA_017558255.1 Bacteroidaceae bacterium | reverse complement strand
GTGCAGGAGCAATACCATCGAGATTGAACTGGCCTACGCTCTTGTTCTGGCTTGCCATGGGGCGCTCGCCCTGAAGAACATGGATGGTAACAGCTGTCTGGTTGTCTGCAGCAGTAGAGAAGATCTCGCTCTTCTTGCAAGGGATGGTAGAGTTGGCATCAATGAGCTTGGTCATAACACCACCCATGGTTTCGATACCCATAGAGAGAGGAGTTACGTCGAGCAATACGATGTCGCTCTTTTCACCAGAGAGAGAAGCACCCTGAATGGCAGCACCGAGAGCTACAACCTCGTCGGGGTTAACACCCTTAGAAGGCTCTTTGCCAAAGAAATCGGCTACCATCTTCTGCACTGCAGGGATACGGGTAGAACCGCCCACGAGGATAACCTCGTTGATGTCGCTATTTGAGAGACCTGCGTCGCGCATAGCATTCTGGCAAGGAACCTTACAAGCCTGAATGAGACCGTCTGCCAGACGCTCAAACTCGCTACGACTCAGAGTCTTGACCAAGTGCTTGGGAACACCACCATCGGCAGTTATGTAAGGCAGGTTGATCTCGGTAAAGGTTGTGCTTGACAACTCGATCTTTGCCTTCTCTGCAGCCTCCTTGAGGCGCTGCAGAGCCATGGGGTCCTTAGAAAGGTCGATACCCTCCTCTGCCTTGAAACCACTTACCAACCAGTCGATGATAACCTGGTCGAAGTCGTCACCACCCAGGTGGGTGTCACCGTTTGTAGAGAGAACCTCAAACACACCGCTACCAAACTCCAGGATAGAGATATCAAAGGTACCACCACCAAGGTCGAACACGGCAATCTTCATATCCTTGTCGCCCTTGTCCACACCGTAAGCCAAAGCAGCGGCAGTGGGCTCATTGACGATACGCTTTACCTCAAGACCAGCAATCTGACCAGCCTCCTTGGTTGCCTGACGCTGAGAATCAGAGAAATATGCAGGTACAGTGATAACAGCCTCAGTAACCTCCTGACCGAGATAGTCCTCGGCGGTCTTCTTCATCTTCTGCAGAACCATAGCGCTAATCTCCTGTGGAGTGTACTGACGGCCATCGATGTCTACACGGGGAGTGTTGTTATCGCCCTTTACTACGCTGTAAGGTACACGACCTACCTCCTTGCTTACCTGGTCATAGGTTTCACCCATGAAGCGCTTGATAGAGAAGATAGTCTTCTTGGGGTTGGTGATAGCCTGACGCTTGGCAGGATCGCCCACCTTGCGCTCGCCACCATCCACGAATGCTACGATAGAGGGGGTTGTGCGCTTACCCTCGCTGTTGGTGATAACCACGGGCTCGTTGCCCTCGAAAACTGATACACAAGAGTTTGTTGTACCCAAGTCAATTCCAATAATCTTTCCCATAATTGTATTTTTTTATTTTATTTATTCCTTTTTTATATATAAGAACGTTTAACGTTGAGGGGTGAGTGGGGAATCTGTCATACCCCCTCCGCTTCGCTCGTCCCCCTATCTTAAGGGGACAGTTGGATAGAACACGTTTGTCCCTAATGCGATAACCTATTTACGTTTATCCGTTCGCTATATAATACGCAAGGCCCGTGCCACAAAGTGCACGAGCCTTGTTTTATGCAGTTAATATGTCAGTTTGTCAGTATTAGTCCTTTTTCTCTGCCAGCTTTTCAGTTACCTTGGCAGTAATTTCCTCCAAAAGTTCCGGATTATCGCGTACTATGCCCTTGACAGCCTCGGCACCCTGGCCAAGTTTGCTCTCGTTGTAGCTGAACCAACTGCCACTCTTCTTAATAATACCCATATCTACGGCAAGATTGAAGATTTCGGACACACGGCTTATGCCTTCACCGAAGATAACCTCGAACTCTGCCTTGCGGAATGGAGGTGCCACCTTGTTCTTTACCACCTTCACCTTAGTGAGATGACCAAGAATCTCCTCGCCGTCCTTAACGGGAGTGGACTTGCGAATGTCCAGACGCACACTGGCATAAAACTTCAGGGCATTACCACCGGTTGTGGTTTCGGGATTGCCGAACATGACACCAATCTTCTCGCGCAACTGGTTGATGAAGATACAGGTGGTGTTGGTCTTTGCTATAGTGGAAGTGAGCTTGCGAAGTGCCTGGCTCATAAGACGAGCCTGCAGACCCATCTTGCTCTCGCCCATGTCGCCTTCGATTTCAGCCTTAGGAGTAAGAGCTGCCACAGAGTCTACAACGATGATGTCCACTGCAGCCGAACGAATGAGTTGCTCGGCAATCTCCAGAGCCTGCTCACCATTGTCGGGTTGGGAGATAAGTAGATCGTCAACCACAACGCCCAACTTCTCCGCATAGAAACGGTCGAAGGCATGCTCGGCATCAATGAAGGCAGCAATGCCACCCTTCTTCTGTGCCTCGGCAATTGCATGAATGGCCAATGTGGTCTTACCGGAACTTTCGGGACCATAGATCTCTATGATTCTGCCCTTAGGATAACCACCCACACCGAGAGCATGGTCAAGGGTGATGGAACCTGTGGGGATAACTTCCAGTTCCTCTACCTTCTGTTCGCCCATTCTCATTATGCTGCCCTTACCGAAGTCTTTCTCTATCTTGCCCAATGCGGCCTCCAAAGCCTTCAATTTAGCTGCTTTCTCGTCTATTTCTACTGGTTGCTTTTCTTTTGCCATAAGATTTTTTATACATAATTGTCTATGGAAGTATAACTTAGAGCACATCTTTCCTCGCTGAGATTTTGATATTTGCACGTTCCCGCAATAATGGGCGCAGAAAACCAATCCTCAGGAAGCATTATTTAGCATTTGTCTATACTCCGTTCTTGTTGATACATCAAAGTTCCAGATCGCCATCGTGAATCTCGTGCCAGGGCAGACCGTGCTTGTTAAGTTCGTCCATGAATGGATCGGGATCGAACTCCTCCACGTTGTGCACGCCGGGCTTGCTCCAGATGCCCTTGAGGAACATCATGGCACCTATCATGGCAGGAACGCCAGTGGTGTAGCTCACACCCTGCATACCTGTCTCCTCGTAAGCTGCCTGATGAGAGCAGTTGTTGTAGACATAGTATGTATGCTCCTGACCATCGTTGCCGATACCACGGATGCGGCAACCGATAGAGGTCTCGCCATCATAGTTCTCGCCCAGATCCTGGGGATTGGGCAGAACAGCCTTGAGGAACTGCAAAGGAACAATCTTCACAACCTCCTCGCCGGTACCGTCGGCCTTAGGAGCCTTGTACTCAACCTCGTCAATGCGAGCCATACCGATGTTCTGGATTACGTCCAGGTAATTGAGATACTGCTGGCCGAAGGTCATCCAGAAGC
The DNA here is from genome assembly GCA_017558255.1 of Bacteroidaceae bacterium. Classification (GTDB taxonomy): domain Bacteria; phylum Bacteroidota; class Bacteroidia; order Bacteroidales; family Bacteroidaceae; genus Physcousia. The sequence goes on along the minus strand of JAFYVX010000128.1, from coordinate 2,890 downwards.
GTGCACGCTTGATGGTGGGGAAGTTGATAACCAGAGACTCTATCTCCTCGTGGTGCAACAGGTAGCTCTCCTTTGGACCGATACCGGGATATGTCAGGGGTTGATGTATCTCCATGGGCTCTGTCTCGATGTACTTACCGTTCTCGTAGTACAGGCCCTTCTGGGTAATCTCGCGGATATTGATTTCGGGATTGAAGTTGGTGGCAAATGCCTTGTGATGGTTACCGGCATTGCAATCCACGATGTCCAGATAGTGCATCTCCTTGAAGTGGTGCTTGGCGGCATAGGCGGTGTAGATGCTTGTCACACCGGGGTCGAAGCCACAACCTAAGATGGCACACAAACCTGCCTGCTCGAAGCGCTCACGATATGCCCACTGCCATGAATACTCGAAGTGAGCCTCATCCTTGGGCTCGTAGTTGGCAGTGTCCAGATAGTTACAACCAGTCTGCAGACAAGCCTCCATGATGGTGAGGTCCTGATAAGGCAAAGCCAGGTTCATGACTATCTCGGGCTTGTACTCTGAAAGCAGAGCAACAAGTTCCTCGACGCTGTCAGCATCAACCTGTGCGGTGGTTACGTTTGTACCGTATTTCTTGTTGAGCACCTCGGCCAGTGCATCGCACTTTGACTTTGTACGGCTGGCAATCTTAATCTCAGTGAACACATCCTTGTTCTGGCACACCTTGTGAGCAGCCACTGTAGCGACGCCACCGGCGCCGATAATAAGAACTTTTCCCATATTGCTTTTTAGTTTATTTCCGACTACAAAACTACAAAAAAAAGAGCAAATCCACAACGATTCACTCCTTTATTTACCTCGGAACGGATATAATATAAGGTGAAAACGGAAAACGGGAAACGGAAAGGTGACTTGCGTAGCTTGATGAGCCTTGGCGAATAACTTTGCGATTAAGCGAGAGCAATGAAGCTTTGCTCAATTGCCGAGCGTGAGCAAAGTCAAACCGACGCAGTCGGGTTAAAGGAGAAAACGAAGAACTATTAGTTGAGCACTATACGCCAACAGTTCACTGTAAAAAAAAAACATAACCTATATAATATATAAGGTATAGTGGCGTTAAAGCCCTGTGCTGGATTCGTTATATTCGTAATATCGGAGATTTTAGTCCCCCATTTCCTTCTGCAAGGTCTCCCACCCTGCCCTATCCTGCCACCAGACATACAGGGTCTTGTAGGACTGACCCGGCAGACGCTTAGTACCCAATGACACTCGCGCATAAGAAGACGACCATTCATCCAATCCCTTCTCACGTCGATAGTCCCATTTGGCATACTTGCGCTTGAGCTGCTTCTTTATCTGGCGGTATTTAAGCATGCGCGCCACCTCGTTCTCCATAAATTCAGCAAAGGAAACACTAACCTGATGGACAACATGACTCCTTGGCGTGGCATGAACCTCTATAATACACAAGACGCCATCAAACATGCCTGTCAGCGATGTCGCCGTCTCAGACATTGTCTGCACCTCATAGCCCATAGTCTCCAGTTTTTCCACAAACTGCTCATGTTCACCACCAAGTGGGATGCCAAGGAATACTGCATTTTGGGCAACCGACACTCTGGGGAACAGCAGAAAAGAAAGCAGGAGAAAAATGAATCTATGCATAGTAGCGTGCTTTATCAAATCTGCACCCTCGCTCCTGTTTCTTGTGCAAGGGAGCGAGGGCGCATATCTTTAAATATAATGTATCAGTACGAACTTACTTGGCAACCTTCTTGGTACCGTTCTGGATATACACCTGACCTGCAGGGGTTTCCTTGATGCGACGGCCGCTGAGGTCGAACATTGCAGACTCGTCCTTCTCTGCACCATTGCCAACGGAAGCAATGCCTGTGCCCTGTGTGGTGAAATCAATTTCCACCACGTCATCCTTCTGGCAGGGGATAGTAGCGATTCCGTTTTCGTCAATAGAGAAACCTACCTCTGCACCGTTCACCTTGACGCAAGCATCCTTCAGTGCCATTGCACCCTTGGCACAACGTACCTTCAGAGGAGCACCCATGTGGCTCTGGATACGAACAGCCTGACACTTGCCTGCAGACCAGTTGAAGTCTACTGTGAAGTTGCCCATTGCCTTCATGCCAGTAACGTTACCCTGCTTGTTCCAAACGCTGGGGATAGCGGGCATGATGTTGATGTAGCCGTGTGCACTCTGCATCAGCATCTCTGCAATACCGGAGCAAACACCGAAGTTACCGTCAATCTGGAAGGGAGCGTGAGAGTCGAACAGGTTGTAGTAGATACCACCGGCACCAGCATTTGTACCATAGTCGGTAGAGTGCTTCAGGGCATTCTTGATGATGATGTGTGCGTGGTCGCCATCCTGAGCACGTGCCCAGAGGTTAACCTTCCAACCCATTGACCAACCTGTAGCAGCATCGCCACGGAGCTTCAGTGAGTTAACAGCAGGAGTGAAGAACTCGCTCTCGGGAGTAATCTGGTCCATAGGGAAGAGAGCCATCATGTGAGACATGTGGCGGTGGCCACGGTCGTTGCTGATATCAAAAGGACTGTACTTCCACTCGCGGAGCAGCTTCTCGCCCTTCTTCACACCATTGTATGTATCGCCCCAGCTGCCGGTGTAGGTCTCTGTGTGCAGACCCTTATCGGTCTTCTCAAGATACTTGTTCAATGTTGCCACATCCTCTGTGCTAAGACCTGTGTTCTCAACACCAAGGATACCGATAGCGTCGCTCAGGTTCTGGAACAGGTAGTAGATCATCTGCTGAGCGTGAGCAGTACCGTCCTCGGTCTGGTTGTCGTGCTGCTCGGCGCTGAACTCGTTGGGAGCAACGAATGTGCCATCGGGGTCGAACTTGTATGCAGGCTTGTAGTTACGCACACTCTGCTGCTCGTCCTTGCTGCTAT
>JAFYVX010000127.1 GCA_017558255.1 Bacteroidaceae bacterium | reverse complement strand
GCATAGCGTTGCGGTAAGGCAGAGCGATGCCAGCGTGCAGGTGTTCACGGCATCACTGTCCCAGGACCTTATATGGAAATTCATCGGCTGGGAAAACGAAATCACCTTCCAGCATAGCACCAACCAGGACGTGCTCCCCCTGCCGGCAATAAACATCTACTCCAACCTGTACCTTCAGTTCCGTATAGCCAAGGTTTTGCGTGTGCAGCTGGGTGGCGACATACGATTCTTCACAGGTTATTATGCACCCGATTACTTCGGGGCAGCCGGCATGTTTGCCGTACAGGATGCCAGCCACACACGCATGACAATAGGAAAATATCCTATCGTCAACGTCTACGCCAACCTGCACCTCAAGCACTGCCGCATATACATCGATGTGGCTCACGTAAACGCAGGTTCTGGCAACATGTTCCTGGCACCGCACATGCCCATGAACCCCATGACCATCAACTTTGGCCTGTCGTGGAACTTCTTTAACTAATTTGCTACAATGAAACAGATAAACTGGGGATTTATAGGATGCGGTGAGGTTACCGAGCGTAAGAGTGGTCCAGCCTTCAATCTTGTGGAAGGCAGCCGTGTTGTGGCGGTAATGTCCAGAAGCAGCGAGAAGGCTTCATCCTATGCCCAGAGGCATAACATACCCCGCTGGCACACCGATGCGCAATCACTCATCAACGACCCCGAGGTCAATGCCGTCTACATAGCCACCCCACCCTCTTCGCATGCCACCTATGCCATCATGGCCATGAAGGCTGGCAAACCGGTATATGTGGAGAAACCCTTGGCGGCTTCGTATCTCGACTGCCAGAGGGTGATGCGCGTAAGCAGAGAAACGGGAGTTCCATGCTTCGTGGCATATTATAGGCGCAAACTTCCATATTTCAACAAGGTACAGGAACTTCTCCAGGAAGGTGCCATTGGAAAGGTTGTAAATGTGCAGATACGTTTCTCCGTACCTCCCCGCGACCTTGACTACAACAGCACCAACCTGCCTTGGCGTGTACAGCGCGACATTGCCGGAGGAGGTTATTTCTACGACCTGGCACCGCACCAGCTGGACCTTCTTCAGGAATTCTTCGGTCCCATAGTACACGTAAGCGGCTTCAGTGCCAACCGTGGCGGGCTCTACCAGACGGAGGACACGGTTTCCGCCTCCTTCGCCTTTCAGGACGGCATGCCGGGCAGCGGAAGCTGGTGCTTCGTGGGACATGAGAGCGCACGCACCGACCAGATAGAGCTCATCGGCGAGAAGGGCCGCATCTGCTTTTCTGTCTTCACATATAGTCCCATAGTGCTTCAAACCAGCCAAGGCAAGCAGGAGATTACCATCCCCAATCCGCCACACGTACAGCTTCCTATGATCGAAGAGGTCGTAAGGCACTTGCAGGGCAATGGCACATGCACGGCAGATTGCACTTCTGCCACATCCGTGAACTGGGTGCTCGACCGTATTCTCGGCAAGATTTGATGAAATATCAGGTGGAAACACACCTTATTATATATTAAGGATGCTCGCAAGGCATCCTTTTTGCATTTATTTTTGACACCAATACGGTAAAAAGTCGCCAAGTGCTTGCCATTACTCTAATAATTTCCTATCTTTGTATGCACGAAACATGTAAAATATTAATCTAATAAATCTATAAATTATCATGGATCAGGAATTGATTTTGCGTTGTCAGGCCGAAGCACAGAAGTGGCTCGACAGTGACAAGTATGATGCCGAAACAAAGGCAGAGGTTAAGGCTCTTTTGGACAACGAGGACAAGACTCCTCTGATTGATGCCTTCTATCAGAGTCTGGAATTCGGTACCGGGGGTTTGCGCGGTATCATGGGTGTGGGCACCAACCGCATGAACAAGTACATCGTGGGCATGGCCACACAGGGCTTTGCCAACTACATAAACAAGGCTTTCCCCGAAGGTGGTCAGAGCGTTGTTGTCGGTCACGACTGCCGCAACAACGGCCGTATGTTTGCCGAGAGCGTTGCTGCTATCTTCAGCGCCAACGGTATCAAGGCATATCTGTTTGAGAGCCTCCGTCCTACCCCAGAGATCAGTTTTGCCATCCGTCAGTTGGGTGCTGTTGCCGGTGTTAACGTAACCGCTTCTCACAACCCCAAGGAGTACAACGGTTACAAGGCTTACTGGGCAGACGGTGCTCAGGTACTGGCTCCCCACGACAAGGGCATCATCGATGAGGTGAACAAGGTACAGATAGACGATGTGAAGTTTGAACCCAACTGGGATCTCATCCAGGTTATCGGCGGTGAGATGGATTATGACTACATGACCGCCGTGAAGGAGGCAATGATTGACCAGGACGTTATCCTGCGCCAGAAGGATCTGAACATCGTGTACAGCGCAATGCATGGCACAGGCCGTGTCATCGTGCCCTTGTGCCTGCGTTCATGGGGCTTCCAGAACATCAATGTTGTTCCCGAGCAGATGATTGTCGACGGCGACTTCCCCACAGTTGTTAGTCCCAACCCCGAGAATGCCGAGGCAATGACTCTGGGCATGAACCTTGGCACCAAGCTGAATGCCGACCTCGTTGTTGCAACCGACCCCGATGCTGACCGTCTGGCCATCGTTTGCCGCAACCCTGAGGGTGAATGGCAGATCATCAATGGCAACCAGACAGCCATGATGTTCGTTTACTACATCATCAAGAACAAGATTGCACTTGGCCAGCTCAAGAGCAGCGACTTCCTGGTGAAGACCATCGTTACCACCGAGGTTATTGCCGAAATGGCAAAGAAGAACAACGTGGAACTGCGCGACTGCTACACAGGCTTCAAGTGGATTGCACGCGAGATTGCCATCTCCGAGGGCAAGCAGAAGTATATCGGCGGTGGTGAGGAGAGCTTCGGCTTCCTGCCCTACGACAAGGTTCGCGACAAGGACGCTCCAGCCAGCATCTGTCTTATCTGCGAGATTGCAGCATGGGCAAAGGATCAGGGCAAGACCCTCTACGACCTGCTCATGGACATCTACAAGGAGTATGGCTT
>JAFYVX010000126.1 GCA_017558255.1 Bacteroidaceae bacterium | reverse complement strand
TAAAATGTGTACTTTTGCCCATAGTTATTTGGATTTGGTGTGGTAACCGCTAAATAACGAAAAAGGGCTGAATCCTGCAAATGGAAACAGCCCTAATTTTTATTCTGGCAAAAAAAAGTTTTACCGGACACCAATAAAAATAAAAGAAGACCTGTGTGGATTATCTGAGGATTTTGATAATTATGGTGATTTTGATTATTATACTGATGATGATGATGAATATAGAATACAAGAAAAGCCTAATATAAGTTTTTGGAATATTAGTCGCTCTTCACGCTCTTCAATAAGGAATTCCGAATCTATTGATATTGAAGCAGATGAAGATATAAATTATGGTGCGGGTTCTTCTTTTTGCTATCATAATACATCGTATGCCGACGATAACTTTGACACAGAATCCAAGAAACTTATTGATGAAATCAGACACAGAATAAATCTGCTAAAGAATAGAGGTGTTAACACCTGGATTTTGAAAGAACTTATTGAGAAAGAAAATCCAGTTAAACTTAGTAGAATACGAATTACCAAGGAATATAAGGTATTCCTGGTGGACTATAACAATGTTGAGGTTGTTATGGGACCGCTTCCCAAGGCTCTATATATCCTCTTTTTGCGTCATGCCGAGGGTATTAAGTTTAAGGAAATATCAGACTATTATGAAGAATTAATGGGGATTTACAAAGCCTTGTATCCCAATCGGTCTACGGATGTCAAAAACAAAAGTATCCAGAAAATTACAGATCCGCTGGACAATAGCATTAACGAGAAATGCGCTCGCATCCGTGAAGCATTTATAAATATCATGGATGAGAGCATTGCGCAGAATTATTTCGTTACCGGAGGCCGTGGAGAGGCCAAGAAAATTACCTTGGACCGCAATCTGATTATCTGGGATTAATATAAAATCCTACTTTTGCAAGGCTTGCAATTCTTTTTTATTAGTTTTAAAAGTAATTCTGGTGTACATTTGCATCAGAATTATTTTTTTAAAACATTATAGTTATGAAAACCAGGATTTTTAACCTTATTATTATTGACGAGAGTGGTTCAATGTGGAGCATCAAGAAGGAGGCCATTGATAACGTCAACGAAACGATTCAGACTATTCGTTCTGCTCAAAAGAAGCATGAGGACCAGGAGCATTATGTTTCTGTAGTTACATTTAATGACGAGGTCAAAACTGTTTGCGATTGCGTGGAGGTGAATGAAGTGGTTCAACTTACGGATGAGTCCTATAATCCAGACTGCTGTACCGCCTTATATGACGCCATGGGTATGTCATTGAACAAACTTAGAAAAAGAGTTGCTGAGGCGGACAAAGTCATCGTGACTATTGTAACTGATGGCTATGAGAACGCATCGAAGGAATTCAGTTGCGAGGCAATAAAAACACTTGTAGACGAACTGAAATCAAAGGGTTGGGTATTTGCATACATAGGAGCAAATCAGGATGTGTTTAAAGTTGCCAAATCTCTTTCTATTGGAAACGCAATGAGTTTCTGTTGCAGTCCTGAGGGTACAAAGGAAATGACCCAAAAAGTCAATAGATCCCGCGAAAGTTTATTCGAGAGCATTTCAAAAAGTTGTTTCTCTTCAGATGATGCCAACGAGAATTTCTTTGATTATTAAGATGTTGATTGTACAACTTATCTATCTTTAACCCAAATCGGTCATTAGCGCGTAACAGCCTAATGACCGATTTGGGTTAAATAACAAGCAGTCAACGCTCAACGTTCAACATTCTTTATCTTCTCCTCCACCTCAGCAAGTTTATACTCGACAAACTCCGTATCGAAGTCCTGCTCCTTCATATCCAACAGGAGGGACTTGGCTTCGAACAGCTTGTCCTTGCAGATAAGAACCATGACAAGCAGACGGCTGGCATGGACGTGCAGATGCAGGAGGTTCTCGTCGCCGGCCTTGTCTTCGCTTTGCATTTCCTCTGTAATGGAACGGAGCAGGTCACGACTGTAGTCCAAGGTTCCGGGATGGTCAAGGAAGAGCATACAATAGCCCAATTCTGTGACGCCATAACCTTCCGCACGGGCAATATGGAGGTAATAGTATGCTTGCTCGTACATGGCAAGGTGCATGTAGATACTGCCCATGGCAAGGGCTGTGCTACCGTAAAGGTCCAGCAACGACTCGTCGGTAGTGGGGAGTTGCTTCTGCAAGTACTTGAACACACGGTCGAAATAGAAGAGGGATTGCATGTAGCACTTCTTGTTAAAATACTTATGAGCCCAATAGAGGTCGGTTCTGCATGTGGGGCACACACAATTCACTATCATGCGCTGCTCGTCGGTGAGTTCGCCATAGCGGCCTTTGTTCCACTTGTCCATGGCATCGTCCACCATGTACTTGGCCTCCCAATAGTCCTCGTTGGTGTCGGCAAGACGTATTTCGCCCATATTGCAGGAGCACACTCCGCCTCCGTCCTCGCCACAGGAACTGCGCAGGGAGGAAATGTCGTAGAATAGGGTCTTGTCCGTGCACCCCTTGGCCTTGCGCATGTGTATGAGCAGGTCCTGGTGCTCGAAGTCGAGCCGGAAGATGATAGAGTTGAGGTTCTTTCCGTCGAAATGCTCTATGACGTAGTCGCGGATGTTGAACTGCTGTATCTGTTGCAGGTCGGTGATGGTCTCGGCCTTGCCGTCCACAATGATCGTCATGGCATTGAGGCAACCCTGTGTTCCATACAGACTGCGGGAGATGACGTCAGATATCCTCCACATAGACTCGGGAGTTGTCTCCTGCTCATGCTCTGGCGCGGTGAGGGGAAGATCCATCCTGACCCTGTTGCGGATGAAATCCACCTTGGCATTGAACAGGTTATTCTGGTGCATCGCCTCTAAATCGGGATTGGCCTCGCTTATCTTCTTCATCAAGGAAATGAACCTTTCCCTAACTGAGAATACACCTGGGAGAATCTTCTTCAGCGTGTCGGCAACCTGCTGGATGGACATTTCATCCATTATAAATGTGTGCCTGAGTGTAACCAGTACGCTTTCGCCCTCTGGAGCATCGTAATCGACATGATGGTAACAGGTCCAGAATTCCTTTTTATTCATCTGGTTCGCAACTTCAGCCACCGTGTGAAGTTCGTCCATGTCACAAAGATAAATTCTGCAGAACACAATTTCAATCCTCTTACCCGCTTCATCAGACCCAAAAGCAAAGTGTCCACCCTGATACGTTCCAAAGGTCCAGTCCCCGTCGTGATACACATCCTCCATATTCAGCATTTCAGGTAGCAATTTACGGTATTCAGAAGGATGGACAACGGCACCCTCTTGTTCCCATGGAAATTTGTTGCCCGGGGGATAGGCACATCCTTCATACATACCGTCCTGAGGCGTGGTTCTATGCGAAACAGCATCACCCGAACCCGAGTCACTTTTTCTACTGAACGAAATCCAAGTTACAATCAAGATAGGAATCAATAACAACAAGAAGTACTCCATAACGATTTATTTTATTAGTATTAGCATGAACATAAGAGGCAAATTCATAACTCACTGACTGCAACAACACTACCACGACAAACAAAGCAGTCATATTGTCCTCAAACATGCCTATTTGTCAGCAAGTTAGTCTTCAGGAACGAAAGCATGGCGAGATGGCACTATTTTCATTTCATACACATACCCCACCACTTCGTACAACGGGCGGGGATATTCTTGGCGTTATATGAATTATGCCCTACCTTTGCATCGTCAAAACACACTAAAAAAACACAATTGATATGATCAAGAAACTGCTTACCGTTGTTGGTATCGCGCTGCTTGGGCTTACATTTTGGCCGGCGGTCTTTGCGGAGTAAAAAGAGAATCACAAACAGAAATCTATATATCACAATACCAAAATACATTAAACATGAAAAAGGCATTAATCTGGATAGCAGGCGCACTTGTTCTTGTCCTCCTTAGCCAAATGCTATTCATATCCAAGATAGACAAGACCATCGTAGAAGAGACGTACCAGTATTGCAAGAAAAACGGCTATAGTACCGACTACTGCTTCTTTGTTGACTTCTCGAAACCATCTGGCATAAACCGTTTCTTCATTTACAGTTTCAAGGAGAAGAAAATCATACACCGAAGTTTGTGCGCACAGGGACTGGGACCAAACTATAACATCTTCACGTCCAAATTCAGCAATAAGATAGGAAGCAACTATTCGAGCCTGGGCAAATACAGAGTGGGGGCATTGAGAAAGATGTACTCCGCACAATGGTGCGACCCCAAGGGGTATAACCTGTATGGACTGGATAGCACCAACTCAAATGCCCTGGCGAGAGGCATTCTGATTCATAATGGAAATCCGGAGATACAAACCTATCCCCTGCCCTGCCTGCCCGTGAGCCACGGCTGCTTCGCCGTTTCCAATTCCATGATGGAACACATCAAAAACACCAAGAAGAAAACCCAGAAACCCATTCTGCTTTACGCTTACAAATAAGGTCCAGCATGGGCATACGAGTATGTCCTGCCTTTGCACGGATTCAGAGAAGTAGGCAAAAAGAACTATTCGCCCAAAACTGGCGACATAGTGGTGATAGAACGCAGCAAAAAGCATATCTGGGGACACATAGCCATATATAACGGCAAGATATGGGTGTCGGATTTCAAGCAAAGAAGCATGAACGTTTATAAAAGGACATATCCCTATAAAATCTACAGACACCGCACACTATGCCCATAACCCACTGAAGCACAGCCTCATCCCTGGGCGCCTAGCACCATGCATAGCCTTACCGGTGAGATTTTACGAGAAAAAAGATTGAATTTTCTTAGCCAAACATTTGGTAGTTTCGGAAAAACATCATACCTTTGCACTCGCAAACCGAAAGGAGCAACCAACAATGGTGCGGTAGTTCAGTTGGTTAGAATACTAGCCTGTCACGCTAGGGGTCGCGGGTTCGAGCCCCGTCCGCACCGCAAAAGAGGAGAATCAGAAATGGTTCTCCTTTTTTTCTATACCATGCAAATCTTTTTAGGCAGGTTCTAAAAATTAGCTTTGAGTTATATGGGGTCAGCGGATATTTCCGGTTGGTGTAACAATATTCAAGAATAAAGTGCTATCTTTGCCTTATGAAATCAGATCAGCTACTTCGCGCCATCCTTCCGGATGTGCTTATAGACAACTTTGATGTTGTAGATTACCAAAAGACCGATACCCGTTTTGATATATGGCTTGACGAGAAGAAAGTCTTGATACGTGAGGATAAAAAGAATAGCAACGTCATATCACATGGTTTTGGCGATTATCGGGTCATCCAGGATTTCCCCATCCGTGGGCGTGCGGCTTACCTTCATGTTCGCAAGCG
>JAFYVX010000125.1 GCA_017558255.1 Bacteroidaceae bacterium | reverse complement strand
GCATACTGGACAGCCTTTTCAAGGGAGTTACCTTCCTCAGCTGGCTCGTGGGCATAGGCACCCTGCTTGCAGGAGCCATAGGTGTGAGCAACATTATGATGGTGACGGTGAAGGAACGAACCGTGGAGATAGGCATCCGTCGTGCCATCGGTGCTACACCAAGGATGATACTTACACAGATCATCTCCGAGAGCATAGTGCTGACCGCCGTAGCCGGAATGATGGGAATCCTGTTTGCCGTATCCATCCTCCAGATGATAGAACTGGCAAACACTACGGACGGTGTCGTGTCGGCACACTTCCAGGTAGACTTCTGGACGGCAATCCTTGCCACCCTGCTCCTGTGCCTTATGGGCGCCATGGCAGGCATGGCACCAGCCCTTCGTGCCATGGCCATAAAGCCCGTGGATGCCATGAGGGACGAGTGACAGCGCTCTGCCGAGTGACGGTTTAATGACTAAGAAAATCAAATACAACGCACATATATGAAAAAGTATTCAAAACTCTTCTTTGCCCTCATTGCCCTGGTGGTATTTGTAGGCACTTTCGTGTTCCTGTGGCAGAAGTCATTGCCTAAGGAGATTCGCTATAGCGAGTTCACACCCCAGAAGGAGACCATAACCAAGAGTACCATTATTACGGGCAGGATAGAGCCTCGCGATGAGGTGAACGTCAAGCCCCAGATAAGCGGCATTATCTCAGAGATATACAAGGAGGCAGGAGAGACCGTAAGGGAAGGCGAGGTGATAGCCAAGGTGAAGGTGATTCCCGAGATGAACCAACTCACCTCTGCACAGAGCCGCGTGCGTCTGGCAGAGATAAACCTCAGTCAGGTGAAGACCGACTACGAGCGCTACCAGCGCCTTTTCGACAAGCAGTTGGTAAGCGCATCGGAATACGAGAAGATTCGCCAGCAATACAATCAGGCACAGGAGGAGAAGGCGGCCGCCGACGATGCCCTGCTCGTGGTGAGCGAGGGTATCTCCCGAAGCAACGCTAATGCCAGCACCACGCTTATCCGTTCCACCATTTCGGGTCTTATCCTGGACGTGCCCGTCAAGGTGGGCAACTCTGTCATCCTGAGCAACACCTTCAACGAGGGTACCACCATAGCCTGTGTGGCAAACATGAGCGACCTCATTTTCCGTGGCAATATCGACGAGAGCGAGGTGGGGCGCATCCATGCCGGCATGCCCATGTCCATTACCATAGGTGCCTTGCAGAACCTGCATTTCAGTGCCCTGCTTGAATACATCTCGCCCAAGGCGGTGCAGAGCAACGGTGCCAACCAGTTCGAGATAAAGGCATCCGTGACCATCGGCGATAGTGTGCAGATGCGTTCGGGATACAGTGCCAATGCCGAGATAGTGCTGGCTCAGGTTCAGGATGTGCTCAGTGTGCCCGAGAGTGCCATAGAGTTCAGCGGCGATTCCACTTTCGTTTACGTGGTACAGGGCGAAGGCGACAAGAAGACATACCTGCGCACACATGTGGAGACCGGCCTCAGCGATGGTGTGCAGATAGAGATAAGGAAAGGCATCACCGCCAAGGATAAGATCCGCGGTCCACAGATAGTGGAGTAGCGGTGGAAGTGCACCTGTAATAGCCAGCCTTTTGGAAAAATAAAACTCAGAATTACTATGAAAAAGAAAATACTTGCCATGTTCTTCGGTGCCACGCTTTTGTGCGCCTGTACGGAGGAACCTGCATACCAGTGCATTGCGCCCCTGCCTCCGGCATATTCCCTGGATTCGCTTGATGATGTAATAGTACCTGCCGACTTTTCCCTGGACGATTTCAATTGGGAGGGCAGCAACCTCACGCTCACCGTGTTGAGCATGGACCTATACGATGCTGTGCAGGTGTCGCAGATGAAGCCAGGCGACACCCTGGTTTACAGAGGCGAGAAGATGCTGGTCAGCGAAGTGGAGCAGGAGGATGCTATCCTGACCGTCAATAAAGGTCTTTACGAGGGCGGAGCGTGGCTAACCCCTCATGGTGGAGGTGTATACAGGGCTGTTGAGAGTTCGGACTATGCCACCTACACTGAGCTGGGTAGTGTCACTCTCCCCATTGCCGATGGGTTCCGCCTCATTTATTGCGGAGAGGACTACAATGACCCTTCGGATACCGTAACTTCATGCCACAGGCAGTATCTGGAATCCAAAGTGTCCAGGAGTTTCTGGGCAGGGGATACAGATGTGCGCATAGTACAGGGCAAGGTAGTCTCCATCCACAAACGTTGGACTCCGTAGAAAAAGGAGAAATCTGCGAGTAAGCGAGAGCAGAAGCAAAGTTCACTTTGATTATGCCGAGCGGGAGCAGGTTCAAAGTTGCGAGTAAGCGAGAACAGAATAAGTTTATTTATTATGTCGAGCGTGAGCAACTAAGACGAAGTCAAGACGACAAAGTCGGATTAAAGGAGAAAGGAGACTTGCGAAGCTTGATGAGCTAACCTGTTGTGGTGGGAATAACAAACAACCCAGGGCATCGCCCTGGGTTGAGTTCTATACCCCGTTGGGGATTTTAACGGATGAGCGGTGAACGGTGAGTGGTGAGCGGATGAGCGATTTGCTTTTCGCTTAGCCTTTGCTCATTACTAATTACTCACTACTCATTACTCTTTCTTCGTCATCGTCTTCGTCATCGTCTTAATCCGACTGCGTCGTCTTGACTTTGCTCACGCTCGGCAATTCAAACAAGTTTGATTGCTCTCGCTTAATCGCAAAGTTCGTTCTCGTTCTCGTTCTTCTTTACGAATTCATGGAGATGAGGAACTCCTCGTTGTTCTGTGTGCGCTCTATCCTTTGCTTCACCTCCGTCATGGCCTCTATGGCATTCATGTCTGCCAGGAACTTGCGAAGTATCCACATGCGGTCCAGGGTCATCTTGTCCTGAAGCAGGTCGTCGCGTCGGGTGCTTGACTGAACTATGTTCACGGCAGGGAATATGCGCTTGTTGGCAAGCATGCGGTCCAGTTGCAGTTCCATGTTGCCCGTACCTTTGAACTCCTCGAATATCACCTCGTCCATCTTGCTTCCAGTGTCGGTGAGCGCCGTGGCAATGATGGTGAGCGAACCGCCACCCTCTATGTTGCGTGCGGCACCGAAGAAGCGCTTGGGCTTGTGCATGGCATTGGCATCCACACCACCGGTGAGCACCTTTCCGCTGGCAGGAGTTACGGTGTTGTAGGCACGTGCCAGACGTGTGATGCTGTCCAGGAATATTACCACGTCGTGGCCACATTCCACCATGCGCTTTGCCTTCTCCAGAACAATGCCTGCTATGCGCACGTGGCGCTCGGCAGGTTCGTCGAAGGTGGATGCTATCACCTCTGCCTTCACGGTGCGTGCCATGTCGGTCACCTCCTCTGGTCGCTCGTCCACGAGCAGCATCATCAGGTATGCCTCGGGATGGTTCTTGGCTATGGCGTTGGCTATCTCCTTCATCAGTATGGTCTTACCCGTCTTGGGTTGTGCCACGATGAGCGCACGCTGGCCCTTGCCTATGGGCGAGAAGAGGTCCACGATACGTACCGACAAGGGGTCGTTGCTTCCAGAACACAGGTTGAACTTCTCGTCGGGGAAGAGCGGTGTGAGGTTTTCGAATGGCGAGCGGTCGCGAATGATGCGAGGGTCGCATCCGTTTATGCTTATCACCTTGCCCAGTGTGTAGTATTTCTCGCCTCTTGAGGGCATGTTGATGGTACCTCGCACCACGTCGCCGGTCTTTAGGCCGTAGTTCTTGATCTGCTGATAGGTTATCAGCACGTCGTCGGGCGAAGGCATGTAGTTGAAGTCGGAAGAGCGCAGGAAGCCGTTGTTGTTCTCGCTGCTTATCTCCAGCACGCCTTCTGCCGTGAGCAGGTCTCCAAAGGAGTAGGTCTTTTCCTCGGCCTTAGGCTCTGTTGCTTCCTCACCTTCGTTTTCTGCCTCTTCCTTCTCCTTCTGGCTTTCTGCCTGGATTTGTGCCAGTATGAGGGAAGTGGGGCGTATGTCTCGTTTTATTCTGAAGTTGTGCTGTGTTCCGCCATCGGGCTGCGCTTCGCTTTCCGTCTGTGCTGGTTGCTCCTCGGGTTGCTCGGGCAGTGTTGCAGGCTCTTCCTGGGTGGCGGTTTCTGCCTTTGGCTTTCTGCCACGTTTCTTAGCAACTTTTGTTTCCTTGGCTTCGGGTTCTTTTTCCTCCTTGGCTTCGGGTTGCTGGGGTGCGTCCTGCTTGTTTTCGGCATCAGCATTGGCCTCGGCGGCTGCCTTCTCTGCCTTGGGCTTGCGTCCGCGTTTCTTGGGTTGGGGAGTCTCGCCGGCATTGTCCTGCGCGCTTTCCTCTTTTTCCTCCTTGCTTTCCTGGGACTGTTCCGCCTCCTTGGCATCTGCCTGCTTCTCGGCCTTTGACTTGCGTCCGCGTTTCTTGGATTTCGCTTCAGCCGACACTTCCATGGAACCGACTTCGCTCTCCTTATCTATAATATTATAAATAAGTGTAATTTGGTCATTGCTCTGCTCTGCGCCTATTTGGTCGGCCAATGCATGCAATTCGTCCACACTCATGGACTCCAATTGACTCTTTGTGTGCATAAAAAATGTGTTAGGGGAATACGGAGTAAAACTCTTGCTCCGTTTTTCTAACGCAAAGTTACGGATTTTTCGTGTAAAAACACATACTTTCTCTCTATTTTTTGAAACTTATTGCTAATTTTGCACTATGAAAGTATATCTACAAGCAACAGAACTGACCAGAAGGGTAGGCGACAAGACCCTTTTTCAGGGCATATCGCTGGGCATAGGCGAGGGGCAGCGCGTGGGCCTCATAGCGCAGAACGGTACGGGCAAGACCACCCTGCTCAATATCCTGGCCGGTGTGGACGAGCCCGACGGCGGAGAAGTGGTGCTGCGCAGCGGCATCAAGGTGGGCTACCTGAGCCAGACACCCAGCTTTCCCGACGGGATGACCGTGATGGATGCCTGCTTCTGGCATGCCTGCCAGGACCGCAACGACACTGAGGAGGCCCTGGACCTGGAGGTAAGAAGCAAGCAGATCCTGGGCAAACTGAAGATAGGCGACACCAGCCGCAAGATGAGCGTACTCTCCGGCGGACAGGTTAAGCGCGTGGCGCTGGCCAACGTGCTCCTGCAGAACCCCGACCTCCTCATCCTGGACGAGCCCACCAACCATCTCGACCTGGAGATGATAGAGTGGCTCGAGGGCTATCTGGGTCGCCAGTGCATAACGCTGCTCATGGTCACGCACGACCGCTATTTCCTGGACCGCGTGTGCAACGTCATCCTGGAGATGGACGACCAGACGCTCTACACCTATCGCGGCAACTATGCCTACTATCTGGAGAAGCGCCAGGAGCGCATAGACAATGCCCGTGCCGAGATAGCCCGTGCCAACAACCTCTACCGCACCGAACTCGAGTGGATGCGCTCCACGCCCCAGGCACGCAGCCACAAGGCCAGATACCGCGAGGAGGCCTTCTACGAACTGGAGAAGAGGGCCAAGCGCCATATCGAGGAGGACAAACTGCGCCTGCTGGTAAACAGCACCTACATCGGAAGCAAGATTTTCGAGGCAGAGTACGTGAGCAAGTCCTTCCCGGCAGGCGAGGGTAGGGAAGAACTGGTTATACTGAAGGACTTCTACTACAACTTCTCGCGCTACGAGAAGATGGGAATCGTGGGCAACAACGGTACGGGCAAGAGCACCTTCCTGAAACTGCTTCTGGGACTTGTGGCTCCAGATTCGGGGCGCTTCGTCATAGGCGAGACGGTAAAGTTCGGATACTTCAGCCAGGAACCCATGCAGGTGGACGAGAACATGAAGGTGATAGATGCCGTGCGCCGTGTGGCGGAGTATGTCGACCTGGGCGGAGGCAAGCACCTCACCGCCATGCAGTTCCTGCAGCATTTCATGTTCACTCCGCTTCAGCAGCAGAACTATATCTACAAACTCTCCGGTGGCGAGCGCCGTCGCCTGCAACTGTGCACGGTGCTCATGCAGAACCCCAACTTCCTCATCCTGGACGAGCCCACCAACGATATGGACATCGTCACCCTGCAGATCCTGGAGCAGTACCTGCAGGACTTTAAGGGCTGCGTCATCATCGTGTCGCACGACCGCTACTTCATGGACAAGGTGGTGGACCACCTGCTTGTCTTCCAGGGCAACGGCCAGGTGAAGGATTTCCCAGGCAACTACACACAGTTCCGCGAGTCGGAGAAACTCCTTGAGAAAACGGAAAACGGAAAACGGAAAACGGAAAACGGAGGGGCTGAAGTCAAAACGGAAAACTCCTCCCCGTCCGCCAGCGGCAAGCCCCGCCTCACGGAGAAGAAGCGCAAGCTCACCTTCAAGGAGCGCCAGGAATACGAGCAGCTGGAGAGCGACATTGAGGCCCTGGAGCAGGAGAAGACCGCTATCGAGGAGGCCCTCAGCAGCGGCACCATCAGCGTGGACGAGATAACGGCCATGTCCAAGCGTCTGCCCTTGCTCAACGACGAACTGGACGAGAAGTCCATGCGCTGGCTGGAACTTGCCGAGTTTGCATGACGGCACCCAACGCTTTTGTGGGGCACCAAGTGAAAATATAATTAAATGTATAATAACTGTAAATAAATAGAAGAAAACTATGAAAAGACTTTTGTTATGTGCGGCTTCTGCCATGCTCTTTGCATGTACTCCCAGCGAGTACACCATCAGCGGACATGCAGGTGCCGATTATGAAGGAAAGACCGTCTATCTGCGCAGCATGGACGGCACCGTACTGGATTCTTGTGTAGTTGCCGGCGAGGCATTTGCCTTCAAGGGACAGATGGAGAAGCAGACGGTTTGCCACCTCACCTCGGGTTGGATGAAACTTCCCGTATTGCTCCAGAACGGCACCGATATCAAGGCCGACTTCACCACAATGCCCGCCATGGCCACCGACGGCGGCGGCATGAACAGTCTTCTGTCCGATATCCTGAAGAACGTTACCGATGCCCGTATTGCCCTTATGAACAAGGAGGACAGCATGCGCGATGCCAATGCCCATCCCCAGGCCATAGACCTTGCCACCAGAGACGACTACGAGGCCATGTACAATCTCTACCGCAATGCCATCACCGAGAACAAGGACAACCTCGTTGGAGCCTATCTCCTGGGTGTTACCGCCCGTGTGCTGTATCCCGACCTGCAGGTGATGGATTCCATGCTCAACGAGGTAAGGTATGCACGCGAGATGGACAACGTGATGAAGGTGTACAACTCCCTAAAGGCTCTGCACGCCACCAAGGTGGGCCAGAACTTCACCGACTTCACCGGTCTCACCGTGGACGGCAAGGAATGTCGCTTCTCCGACTATGTGGGCAAGGGCCAGTACGTGCTGGTCGACTTCTGGGCATCGTGGTGCGGACCCTGCAGGGCTGAAATCCCCAACCTCATCGAGATGCACAAGAAGCATGCTGGCAAACTGGTAGTGCTGGGTCTTAACGTCTTCGACGAGGAAGCAAAGTTCAAGAAGGCCATGGAGGCAGAGGGCATCACCTATCCCCAGATCTTCATCCCCAAGGACAACAAGGACGATGCCGCCAAGCTCTATGGCGTAAGCGGTATACCTCAGATCATGCTTTTCGCCCCCGACGGCACCATTGTCAAGCGCGACCTCCGAGGCAAGGAAATGATGGAATTTGTGGAGCAGCAGCTCAGCAAGTAGTCCCCCCCACACACATCCCCAATAAGCATAACACACCCTGTTGCAATCATTTTTTTTGCAACAGGGCGTTTCATCTATCTGCTTTCTGCTTTCTGCTTTCTTCTTTCTTCTTTAACTCTGGTTTAAGGGTGTGTCCGCCTCGTAGTTTCGGGGGAGGCAAGTTCTTCTTTTAGCAATTCGTACACATATCCTGGACTTTGGGCATACAAACCTCCCTCCGTGTTCAAAAGTCGTTCGTATAGCTTTGAACCATATACCATCTTTAGTGCCGTAGGCAAATCCACATCGTTGTCCTGAATGTAGCAGGCCGTCATCTGGTCGACAATCCTATTGATAAGAAA
Organism: Bacteroidaceae bacterium; assembly: GCA_017558255.1. Lineage (GTDB taxonomy): Bacteria > Bacteroidota > Bacteroidia > Bacteroidales > Bacteroidaceae > Physcousia. The sequence continues at coordinate 1,722 of JAFYVX010000125.1, read as the reverse complement.
ATCTATCTGGTTCTGTGGTATCATAATCTCTTGAGGGATTTTAGTGCTTCTTCCGTGCCGAAAAAGTATTGGCTATTCAAGTCCTTGTATGTCAGTTGCTGGCTCAGTTCTTCTATAGTAAGAGTCCCTTCCTCAAAGCGTCCTAACAAATATGCTACGCCATCATTTGCTATAGGGCCATATACAATATCGTAGGAGTGCTGGAAGTTTAGAGCCTTGTTCCTATTCTTAAAGATGAATTCAGCCCACTCCTGGGTAGGAGCATCAAATCCCAATACCTTCAAGTTTGAACCGTTTAGAATGCTTTCGTCAAACTCATACTCCTGTATTATAGGGAAGCCTCCAAACAGACGAGCTTTCTTTGATGCCAGTTCTTCTGCTTGCTTACGAATGTCAGTGAGATAAAATCCTTGTCCAAAATCTTTGAACTGCTTAGACTTTGACAAATCAATGACACTGAAGTCTACATTGGTGCCGTGGTATAGTTTCATCTCAGTGTTCCTCCGTTATTACCACAGCAGACTATTAGGTCGTCCACGGCATCGTCGATGGACTGAAGGTGCTCAATCTCATAAAACTCCACCAGAAAATCAATACCTTTATAGTGATGAAGATATTCAAAGGCAGTCTTGACAGAGAGTTTGAATCGTTTGGCAAACCCTCTGATGCAAGCATTTATGTATGGAATTTTATAATCCTTGCCCATTGTCTTTGTGGTTATGTTGTTTTCCTAATGTTTGGCAAAGATAGCATTTATTTTTCAAATCTCGTCAAAAAAGATAGGTAAGTGATGCGATTTTCCCTTCTCCGCCATCTCTTCCCTCTCTTGTTTCTGGGAAAAACAGGCATCTTTTTTGGTGGTGTGTGGGATTTTTACTAAATTTGTCAGCAGAAACGGAGCAGCGGCTCTGTTCTATCTTATCAAAAGGTGTTATTGAAATTATCTTCTGATGTCAAATTCTCGCAAAGTTTGAACTGGTACGAAGATGATAGCGATAGCACCACATTGTTGGTATGTACAGCCATTATTGGCTACTTACATAACCTATGGTGTGGGCTATTGCTTTATCCGTACCATAGGCAATGCGAGAAGCCTGACATTGGGATAAAGCAGATATAGTTCCCACACCTTTATTTTATACTCACAGCTTTCTTCTGGGAATTGGAGGGCGAAAAACAAATAGTAAGATGAAAAAACATCTACACAATTCCTTGCGAGCATTGTTCCTATCCCTGGCGGTGCTCATGTCTTTGCCCATGCTGGCGGTTGAGATTGATGGGATTAATTATGAACTGGTCGCTAAGATTAAGGAGGCTACTGTTATAGCAAAGAGCAGTGGCGAGTATTCTGGCGAAGTCGTTATTCCCGAGTCAGTGGTGCATGAGGGCACTACTTATAGTGTGAAGAGCATAGGGTATAGTGCTTTCTATGGTTGCTTTGGTTTGAGATCGGTGACTATATCTAATAGTGTGACGAGCATAGGGGATTATGCTTTCTCTTACTCTGGTTTGACCTCGGTGACTATACCTAATAGTGTGACGAGCATAGGGAATAATGCTTTCATGGGTTGCTCTGGTTTGACCTCGGTTCATATTTCAGACATTGCTGCATGGTGCAATATTGAGTTTAGTCGCACCGATTCTAATCCTTTATATTATGCTCACTACTTATATTTGAATGGAGAAGAGGTAAAGGATTTGGTAATCCCCAATAGTGTGACG
>JAFYVX010000015.1 GCA_017558255.1 Bacteroidaceae bacterium | reverse complement strand
GTGTTCAAGAAGACCATCCCCTTCTTCTGGTATCCGGCACACACCATCACCTTCCTGCTACCTGCAGAGCAGCGCGTACTTTTTGCCGCCCTGCTGGGCATAGCCCTGGGCGTACTGCTTGCTCTCTCGGCAAAGAAGGGGAAATAGACTTCCTTCCTCCCCACTCCATTCCCGATAAGAATGAGAGAGCGGTATCATAGCTGACGAAAAACTGATTAAATTCATCCGTAGCACAGAAAATTTCTATAATTTTGTCGTTGGTAATCATGAGTGTATCCTTGTATAAAACTTTATAAGTAACTGGAAATCACATATAAAGATACAAAATACATCTCGTATTACCAACTTTTTAGACAACGTTCTTATCCCGAACTGACGTATATATGCATTTCAATTCTCTAGAATTTTTTATTTTCATTCCAATAGTATTCTTTCTATATTGGTTAGTTTGCCGCGAATACAAGTGGCAAAATTTATTAGTTGTAGTAGCAAGTTACATTTTTTATGGCTGGTGGGACTGGCGATTCCTGTTGTTAATTGCCCTTACATCTTTTTGCAGTTATACAAGCGGATTGTTGTTAGAACACTATGAGGGACAAAGACGACTGTCGCAAATAGTAAGTGCTGCTAATATTGTGATAAACATAGGTATTCTTGGTACATTCAAGTATTACAATTTTTTTATTGAGAACCTTGATGCCATGTTAGGCATGGTCGGCTATCATACAGATTGGGTTACAATGAATATTATATTACCAGTCGGCATCAGTTTCTATACCTTTCAAGCTCTAAGTTACTCGATAGATGTCTATCTTAAGAGATTGCCAGCCACACACGACATCGTATCGTTTTTCGCATACATCAGTTTCTTCCCACAACTGGTAGCAGGTCCCATTGAGAGAGCGACGAACCTATTACCTCAGTTTCAGCAAAAACGGCAGTTTGACTATGCAAAGGCCGTAGACGGAATGAGGCAGATGCTATGGGGATTTCTGAAAAAACTCGTCGTAGCAGACAACTGTGCCACGGTAGTCAACGAATATTGGGAACACTATGCAGAACTGCCTGGACTGATGCTGATCATCATTGGTATACTGTTCACATTACAGATCTACTGCGATTTTTCTGGCTACTCGGACATTGCCATCGGATGCTCACGGTTGTTTGGTTTCAGCTTGATGCAGAACTTCAACTTCCCATACTTTTCAAGAAGCATACCTGAATTCTGGCGCCGTTGGCACATATCTCTTACAACATGGTTTCGTGACTATATATACTTCCCTTTGGGGGGTAGCAGATGTGGAAAATGGAAAACCATTCGCAACATATACATTGTATGGAGCATCAGCGGACTTTGGCACGGAGCCAACTGGACATTCGTGTGCTGGGGGCTATTTCATGCCTCCATACTGACCGTCTACAACATCCTTGGCATAAACACCCCAAAAAATGATGTAGCAGCATACGGTTCAAAACTACCCTGCATCAATGAACTTCTACAAATCGTACTGACATTCTCCCTTATAGTAATAGGTTGGATTATCTTCCGTGCAGAAACCATGACACAAGCTTTCGAGTATCTTACTGCTATTGTAACCAATAAGTTCATTGATTTTTCCATGCTCCATGGAAAAAGACATTTGTGTCTGGGCCTTTTACTCTTGGTAATAGAATGGTTGCAAAGATACAAGCAGCACGCATTGCAGTTCTCCCCTACCACACCCTTCAGACATAGACTTGTCCGCTGGGGCGTGTACTACTTCATCATTTTCCTTATTGTAATGTATTCTGGTTCAAGCCAAACATTTATATACTTCCAATTTTAATAAGCAATGAAAAGATTCCTTAAATACTGCCTAATCTTCATATTGCCCATTCTGCTTGTAGCCCTCCCCACGGAATATCTGATAAGGCAGATTCCCAATCCTTACAAATATAAATATCAGTATATGCAGGGCAATGCCGAAAACGTGAAGACACTGATCTTGGGAAGTTCACACACATTTTACGGTTTACGCCCCGAATTCTTTGACGAAAATACGTTCAATCTTGCCAATGTAAGCCAACAGCCCAAGCAAGATTACTTTTTAATGAATTATTGGGCAGAAAGATATAAACAGTTACAAACGATAATCATGCCAATATCCTCATATACATGGTTTACGGATGAATTAAAACATGGAACAGAATCATACCGATGCCGATATTACAAGATATATATGGATTGCGATCTGTATCCTGACTTGTCCCTATACAATTTGGAATTGTCAGATATGAGGACAGCATTGGGAAAACTGAGAAAATTCTTCTCCGATAGTCAGGACCCGGGTTATGACAAGTACGGATGGGGAAATACATTCAAACTCTCAGAAAAAAATATGTCAGAGTGGAACGATGCGTTGGCAGCCAAGAGTACTGCCAGAAGACACACTGCCAAAAGCATGGATTACATTGAAACAAACTATGAACAAATGAAGGAAATAGCCGTATTCTGCAAAAAGCGTAACATACGACTCATCCTCATTACCACACCATGCTGGCAATCCTACTACAACAATCTAAGTAAAAAACAACTCGACAGGATGTATGAGCTTATACACCAGTTTCAGAAAGAGTTTGATGTACAATATTTCGACTACCTGAAAGACCCACGCTTTGTGGCTGACGATTTCTATGACAACAATCACTTGTCAGACATTGGATCTATAAAATTTACAAAGATTGTGAACAAGGACATTAAAACCCTGAACATCGAATAAAGCAAAAAAATAACCGAAAAAATTCTACAGAAGACATCAGCGGAACAGGAACCGCCTTACTCTCTCGGTATACTCCGCAGGGTACTTGTAATAGGAAAGGGCATGCGTGACACCTTCCGGAAGCCAGATGTCCTTGGGACCAGGATGGGCATCGTAGAGCTGATGTACCATCCATGTGGGCACGAAATCGTCGGCATCGCCATGTATGAAGAGCATGGGTTTAGGACATTTTGCCACTTGTTGGAGGGCGCTTGCCTCGGTGAAGTTCCATCCATACATGGCATCGCACAAGAACGAGGTTATGTGCAACAGGGGAAAGGTAGGGAGCGAGAACTGGTTGGCCAGTTCGCCCTCAAACTCGTCCCACGCACTGGTATAACCGCAATCCTCAATGAAGTGTGTTATGCTTGTTGGCAGGTTCTCCTCGCCTGAAAGCATCATCGTGGTGGCCGCACCCATGGAAATGCCGTGCACCACCATAGGGGTGTGGAAAACTGACTCTGCCACCTCGCACCATCGCAAGGCATCCAGGCGATCCTTCCAACCCATCTGTATGCTCTCTCCATCGCTCTGTCCATGTGCATGGAGGTCGGGCAAGAAGATGTTGTAACCCATGGAGTGATGATACATATAGCCCAGATGCATCATGTCGATGGCACAATTGCGATAACCATGTATCAGGAGAACGCTACGCGCCACGCTCACACTATCGTGCTTGGGATGACGAGGCAGATAGTAAGCGTGCAACCTACGTCCATCCTCGGCCATAATAAAAGTATCCTTCAAGACACCATCGACACGAATGGAATCCATCCACCCAGTGGTCCACGGATAGTAGTTCTCCACGCGTTCCCATGCCTTGTCCTCCGTCCACTTGGTATGTCTGCGCGCCAGGGCATAGTCCACCATATAGAACGAGGCACCTATCACTAACGCCACCAACAGACAGAGGCATATAGAACCAGATTTCAGTATCTTCTTCATCGTTGTATAACATTCTTAAATTGTGAGTATAATAGAATAAAAAAGAGATCCGCAACACCTCGTCACTTTTGAGATGCTGCGGACTATTCTTTCAAAATTATTCAACGTTAAAATTTAAACGCCAAACATCAAATCAATACTCCTGCCAAGACTTGAGCTGAACATCATCGAGAGGCATGCGGCAGAAGGCCTCGATGAAGGCACTTGCCAAGCGTGCATTGGTGATGAGGGGAATGTTGTGGTCGATGGCACCACGACGGATGCGATAACCGTTGGTCTTCTCGCGCTTGGTGTGATCCTTGGGCACGTTGACGATGAGGTCTACCTTGTGCTGAGAGATCATGTCCATGATATTGAGTATATCGGTCTTTGTACCCACCTCGTCGGGATAGCATACGGGGATGGCCTTGGCATTGTTATCATTGAGGAAGCGTGCTGTACCCTCGGTGGCATAGATGGTGTAACCTGCCTTGCATAGAGCCTGAGCAGCATCGAGCAGAGAGGCCTTCTCCTTGGTACCACCGCTTGAGAGCATAACGCCCTTGTCCTTAGAAGGAATCTTGTAACCAGTAGAAATCATAGCATTGAGCAGAGCCTCCTCGAAGCTGTCGCCCAAGCAACCTACTTCACCTGTTGAACTCATGTCTACGCCCAGGATGGGGTCGGCAGGTGCAAGACGGTTGAACGAGAACTGGCTGGCCTTGACGCCGATGTGGTCAATGTCGAACACGCTGCTATCGGGCTTGGTGTAGGGAGCATCGAGCATGATGCGTGTAGCTGTCTCGATGAAGTTGCGCTTGAGCACCTTGCTGACGAAGGGGAATGAGCGGCTGGCGCGTAGATTACACTCGATAACCTTAACGTCGCGCCCCTTGGCGAGATACTGGATATTGAAAGGACCAGAAATATTCAACTCCTTGGCAATGGCACGAGAGATGCGCTTGATCTGGCGTGTGGTGGCGAAAGAAATCTGCTGGGCAGGGAAGCACATGGTGGCGTCACCGCTATGTACACCAGCAAACTCAACGTGCTCGGAGATGGCATATTCAACAATCTCACCGTTCTGTGCAACGCCGTCGAACTCTATCTCGTTGGTCTCGGTCATGAACTCGGAAATAACCACGGGGAATTCCTTGCTCACCTGACTTGCCTCGGCAAGGAAGCGCTCCAGCTCCTCGTCGTTGTGGCATACATTCATGGCTGCACCAGAGAGGACATAAGAGGGACGAACGAGTACGGGATAACCTACCTCGTCGATGAACTTCTTAACGTCATCCATGCTGGTGAGGGCGCTCCAACGTGGCTGGTCGATGCCAAGCTGGTCGAGCATGGCGCTGAACTTACCACGGTTCTCGGCACGGTCGATGCTGACAGGGTTGGTGCCAAGTACGGGAACTGCCTGACGGAAGAGCTTCATGGCAAGGTTGTTGGGAATCTGTCCACCCACGCTGACGATAACACCGCTGGGGCTCTCCAGGTCGATGACATCAAGAACACGCTCGAAGCTCAACTCATCGAAGTAGAGGCGGTCGCACATGTCATAGTCGGTAGATACGGTCTCGGGGTTGTAGTTGATCATGATGCTCTTGTAGCCGAGCTTGCGTGCTGTCTGGATGGCATTAACAGAACACCAGTCGAACTCAACGCTTGAACCAATACGGTAAGCACCTGAACCAAGTACGATTACACTCTTTGAGTTCTTGTAATAGTTCACATCGTAACCCTCGCAAGCGTAGGTCATATAGAGGTAGTTGGTAAGGTCGGGATGCTCGCTTGCAACAGTAGGAATACGCTTCACAGCAGGCAGAATGCCAACCTTCTTACGGAAGTCGCGCACCTTGAGCACCTGGCGTTCCATGCCACCCTCGCTGCCCTTGAATACACAACGTGCAATCTGGAAGTCGCTGAAGCCCATTGCCTTTGCCTTGCGCAGTTCGTCCACTGGGACTTCCTCCACGGAGTTGTATGTCTGCAGGTTGTGCTTCATGTCGACAATATTCTTCAAACGAGAGAGGAACCAGGGATCTATCTTGGTCAATTCCTCGATGCGCTCAATGGTGTAGCCTTCCTCCAAAGCCTGTGCAATGGCGAAGATGCGCATGTCGGTGGGGTTTGCCAACTCCTCGTCTAGGTCGTCGAAGTGCAGCTGGTCGTTGCACACGAAACCGTGCATGCCCTGACCAATCATGCGAAGACCCTTCTGGATGATTTCCTCGAAAGAGCGACCGATACTCATGATCTCACCTACCGACTTCATGCTGGAACCGATCTTGCGGCTAACACCGGCAAACTTGGTGAGGTCCCAACGAGGTATCTTGGCAATGATGTAGTCCAACTGGGGAGCAACGTATGCACTGTTGGTGGTGCCCATCTCGCCAATCTGGTCGAGAGTGTAGCCCAGAGCAATCTTAGCGGCAACGAAGGCAAGAGGATAACCTGTAGCCTTTGATGCAAGAGCAGAAGAACGGCTCAAACGAGCGTTGATCTCAATGATACGATAGTCGTTGGTCTCGGCATTGAAAGCATACTGGATGTTGCACTCACCCACGATGTTGAGGTGACGTACGCACTTAACGGCGATGTCCTGAAGCATAGCAACC
>JAFYVX010000124.1 GCA_017558255.1 Bacteroidaceae bacterium | reverse complement strand
ATAAGGAAGGACTTTATCGAAAAAGGTGTTATTGAAATTATCTTCTTAGATTAAACTTCGCAACTTTAATTTTGGAATGAAGATGATAGCGATAGCACCACATCGTTGGTATGTACAGCCACAATTGGCTCTTTACATAACCTTTGGTGTGGGCTATTGCTTTATCCATTCCAAAGGCAATGCGAAGGCCTAATCTAAGGATAAAGCAGATATAGTTCCCACACCTTTATTTTATACCTATACAAAAGGCCGAACGGAGGGAGCAGAGAGGCGCAAGTGTAAAACTATGAAACACTTTTTACAAAATTCCTTGCGAGCATTGTTCCTATCCCTGGCAGTGCTCTTGTCCCTGCCCATGCTGGCAGTAGAGGTTAAGATTGATGGGATAAATTATGAACTTAATGGAGAAACGAAGCAGGCAACTGTAATAGAGAATCGCAGTGGCGAGTGTCCAGGTGAAGTTGTTATCCCGGAGTCTGTGGAGCACGAGGGCTCTGCCTATAGTGTGACGAGCATAGGGGAGCAGGCTTTCTGGGATTGCTCTGGTTTGACCTCGGTTACTATCCCCAATGGTGTGACGAGCATAGGGTTTCAGGCTTTCTGGAATTGTTCTGGTTTGACCTCGGTGACTATCGGTAATAGTGTGACGAGCATAGGGGAGCAGGCTTTCTATAAGTGCTCTGGTTTGACCTCGGTTACTATCCCCAATAGTGTGACGAGCATAGGGGAGCAGGCTTTCTGGAATTGCTCTGGTTTGACCTCGGTGACTATCGGTAATAGTGTGACGAGCATAGGGTTTCAGGCTTTCTATTCCACTGCATTGAAGAACGTCTACTGCTATGCAGAGAATGTGCCTTCGACAGGTGGTGATGTTTTTCTCTCGTCTAATTATAGCAATGCCACCCTGTATGTTCCTGCTGGTTCTATTGAGAGTTATAAGAATACAGAACCTTGGAGTGTTTTCGGAACTATTGATGCCATTTCTACAGAGGTTGAGATTTATGGGATAAACTATGACCTTAATGCAGAGACAAAGCAGGCAACTGTTATAGCGAAGACCAGTGACTTTTATTCTGGTGAAGTAGCCATTCCAGAGTCTGTAGAATATAATGGAACTACTTATAGCGTAACGAGCATAGGGGAGAATGCTTTCTGTGGTTGCCCTGCTTTGACCTCGGTTACTATCGGTAATAGTGTGACGAGCATAGAGGCTTATGCTTTCTATAGTTGCTCGGGGTTGACCTCGGTTACTATCGGCAATGGTGTAGAGAGCATAGGGATGGATGCTTTCTATAGTTGCTCTGGCTTGACCTCGGTTACTATCGGCAATAGTGTAACGAGCATAGGGAAGGAGGCTTTCTATAACTGCTCCGAACTCACTGATGTCTATTGCTATGCAGAGGAGGTGCCGACTACAGATAGCTATGCATTTGATGATTGGTACATAAGAACTGCCACCCTGCATGTTCCTGCTGGTTCTGTGGAGAGTTATAGGAAAGCAGAGCCTTGGAGCGGTTTTGGAACGATTACTCCTCTTTTAGAGGACTTGACCTTGACAGACGGCGAAAAGTTTGAGAACAATACAGAACAGACATTTAGCACTCTAACCTATACCCGTACCCTGCCCAACATGCTATGGAATCCCTTGTATGTGCCCTTCAAGATTCCTTATGAAGTTTTGGAGGAGAACTATGAGGTGGCGTATATCAATGCCATGCATTCCTACGACAACGACGACAATGGCGAGATAGACGAAATGGTGATGGAAATAGTAAAAATAAAGGCTGGTACGCTGAAGCCTAATCACCCCTACTTGATAAAGGCCAAAAACGATGAAGCAATGGAAATGAGCATCGTTCAGGAGAATGCAACTCTGTATCCTGCCGAAATTACCACTTTGGTGTGCTCTTCTGTGTACACTAAGTTCGAGATAACAGGAACATACCAAGAGATGACATCCGAAGATTTGAATGGCAGCCTTGTGATTTCTACGGATGGTGCCTGGACACTGCTTTCCTCTACCTCCATCCTGAAACCATTCCGCTTCTATCTGACTATATCCAACCTTGAAGGCTCTCCCGTGGAGATTGCTGAAGAAGCAATGTCAAGCGTAAGAATCAGAGTGATGGGCGAGAGCGACAATGCAACAGGCATTGACGAAACGGAAAACACGGAAAACTCTGTCGTATTTGACCTCTATGGTCGTCGCGTTAGCACTCCAGCCAAGGGCGGTGTATATATCATAAATGGCAAGAAAGTGATTTATTAACAATAGACGAAAGAGTTTAATATGAAGAAAGCATATTTAGAACCTTCTGTAGATGTTTATGAGTTGAACATAACAGATGGTGTAATGGTACAAACTTCAAGTATTCCCGTTTTCCCAGGTGAAGAAAGCGATGCAGCATCGAGAATGGATTTCGGCAATGGTATGGAACCCTTTTTCAAATCCGCAGAGTTGTGGGATGAAATTTGGTAGGCCATAGAGCATTAAGGTGAGGTTTTAAGGCCCTAACGCTTACTTGATAGCATCAAAACAATCCGCAGGTACCCCCAGTGATGGCAGGTGTCTGCGGATTGATGGTTTGTGAGAGTTCTCCGTTGTCAAGGTCCTCCATTGAAGTGAGGATTGGTGAGTCCTCCTACTAAGAGTACTCCAGTCCTCCTGCTAAGAGTACTCCAGTCCTCCTAGTATGAGTACTCCAGTCCTCCTACTATGAGTACTCTATCGGCATTGGGGCAGATAACCTTGGTTGTTGGGGTGATGAGGGATTTAGCGAATAGCGGTTAACCTTTAACCACTCATCCGCTCACCGCTCACCGCTCATCCGCTCACCGCTCCTCCAGCATTTTCAATGCCGTGTCCTCGGCTTCTTCCATTTCTTGGCGTTCCTCGTCGGTGTGGTCGTCTATGCCACAGAGGTGCAGGATGCTATGGATGATGACACGGTGCAGTTCCTCGTCGTAGGAGGTTCCGAACAGTTCGGCGTTGGTGCGCACGGTGTCCAGGGAGATATATGTGTCGCCAATGAGGACGTTTCCCTGGCTGTTGTCAAAACCGATATGGTCGGTGTAGTAGTCGTGTCCGATGAATTGGCGGTTGATGCGCAGGATTTCCTCATCGTCCACGAAGATGTAGTTCACCTGGTCGATACGTTTGCCGTAGTATTTGGCAACATGCTCTATCCACTGAGTTACCTTTCCCTTGTCCAGTTCGGGCAAGGGCACGTTGATGGCGTTGAATGTTATCATTCTCTTTATTCCTCCATCAGTTGGACGGCTTTCTTCACGATGTCGTCATCCTCGTAGATGATGGCAAAGTATTCGCTCATGTCCCAAAGGTCGCGTGCTGCCAAGGCGCGAAGCATGTGTTTCAGCAAGCCCGTAGTTTTCTCTTCCTCGTCCTTGGGGTACTTGTCCTTCAGGCTTTTCTTTGCCTCGGTGTAGATGTTCTCTATGATTTCCTCGGGCACTTTGTATTTGCGTCGGAAGTCATCGAAGGTGGGGTATTTCTCCTTCAGTTCGTTCCTGTGCTTTGCCAGGTAGCGCAGGTTGGCATCTATGAGAATGCGCTTGGCAACAATCTGGCGGTACAGCGAGGTGTTCTTTGTTGTGTCCAGCGGCACGAAGTAGTCGGGCATGATACCGCCACCACCATACACCGTGCGCCCTTCCCTGAGGGTCTGGAACCTGAGCGAGTCGGGGAAGTGTATGCTGTCGGCATTGGTCAGTTCGCCATGGTTGAACCGGTTGATTACGTCCATGCGGTACTCCTTTTCCTTGCCCTTTTCGTAAGGCTTCTGGATGCAGCGTCCGCTGGGAGTGTAGTATTTGGATATGGTAAGGCGTATCATGCTCCCATCGGGCAGGTCTACTGGCCTTTGCACAAGACCCTTGCCGAAGGTGCGGCGGCCAACTACCAGACCTCTGTCCTGGTCCTGTATTGCTCCTGCCAGAATCTCGGCGGCTGAGGCAGAGTATTCGTCTACGAGAATGATTACCTTGCCCTCCTGGAAGGCATTGCCACCACGGCTACGGAACTCCTGCTGCTTGAATGCGCGACCTTTGGTGTACACGATCATGTCGCCTTGAGGCAGGAATTCGCT
>JAFYVX010000123.1 GCA_017558255.1 Bacteroidaceae bacterium | reverse complement strand
CCAGATTGCCGTTATGATCACAGAGAAGTTCATGGAGTACCTGCGTCAGCACCGTACCTATCGTGATGCTATCCCCACCCAGAGCTTGCTGACCATTACCTCTAACGTGGTTTACGGTCGTAACACAGGTTCTACACCCGATGGCCGTAAGGCAGGTGTTCCCTTCGCTCCCGGTGCTAACCCAATGAACGCTCGTGACATCAAGGGTGCAGTAGCAGCCTTGGCATCTGTTGCCAAGTTGCCTTTCCATCACTCAAAGGACGGTATCTCTTACACCTTCGCTATCACTCCTGCATCTTTGGGCAAGGACGCTGAGGCACAGAAGCAGAACCTCGTTAACCTGATGGACGGTTACTTCACTCCCGACGGTGGCCAGCACCTGAATGTCAACGTCTTCGACCGCGACCTTTTGGTAGACGCTATGGAGCACCCCGAGAAGTATCCTCAGCTCACAATCCGCGTATCTGGTTATGCCGTTAACTTCGTGAAGTTGACTCGCGAGCAGCAGCTCGACGTACTGAGCCGTACAATCAACCAGAGCCTGTAAGAAAACGTTATTCGTAATTAGCGTTGCGAAAAACTTAATGTAATATCAAAGAGCCTCTCTCCTATTATATTTATTAATAAGGTGAGAGGCTCTTTCGTTTAACAACGAGAACTATTGTCCTGGGCTTCTGATGGACTTTTTTGCGGACGCTGCACGCAGCGTCCCTACCAGCATCACAAACAAGTCTATAATCAAAAATCAGTACCCTATAATCTGTACTCTGTTATCTGTTATCTGTACTCTGTACTCTGTACTCTGAAATCCGTACTCTTATGAACATAGGTCGTATCCACTCCATAGAATCCTTCGGCACTGTCGATGGTCCTGGTATCCGTTTCCTTGCCTTCATGCAGGGATGTCCCATGCGTTGTCTCTTTTGCCATAATCCTGATACCTGGGATTTGAAGGCACCAGTCAAGTACGAGTGGACACCAGAGCAACTGCTGGAAGAAACACTAAAGTATCGTAATTTCATAAAGACTGGTGGTGTCACCTGCACTGGTGGCGAACCCCTCGTGCAGGCTGCCTTCGTGGAGGAATACTTCCGTCTCTGCAAGAAGGAAGGCATACACACGGCTTTGGATACCAGCGGTGTTATCTTCAACGATGCTGTACGAAGTCTGCTTGATGTTACAGACCTTGTACTCCTTGATGTAAAGACCGTAGACGATGAACTGCACCCCCGACTTACAGGGCATAATCGCACCCATCCTCATCAGATGATGGAATATCTGCAAAGCATAGGCAAGCCGGTGTGGGTACGCCATGTTGTCACCCCCGGCATCAACGATGATGACGAGCACCTCCTTGCTACTGCACGCTATGTTAGCCAATACAGCGTAGTGGAGCGCGTGGACATCCTGCCATACCACATCATGGGAGAATACAAGTATGAGCACATGGGCATGGAGTATCCACTGAAAGGTACCAAGGCACTCCCCATAGAAAAGAAAAAGCATGCCGTGGAACTCTTCCAAGGCATACTCAGTTGCAAGGTGGTGTGAGGAGCGGTGAACTTTTAACGATTAGCGAAGAGTAGTATGGTGGTTGTTTTGTTGCTAATATGGTCGTTGTTTTGTCGCTATTAGCCGTTCATTTAACCGCTACTGCTCGTTCATTTAACCGCTATTAGCCGTTCGCCGAACCGCTACTATCTGTTCGGCGAGGCACTATTAGCTGTTTTCAGACATGTCATTGTCTGTTCATAAATATTGCTGTTTGGCATATATGTATATTCTCACGCAGACTGCTTTTGTTAGATGAGCAGTGTGCGTGAGATTATATTTTCCATATAAAGTGGTAGGTTCTAATGACCGATTTGGGATAATAGATAAGGTGTGGATGTGGTTCTGCGAAGACCATTCCACACCTTTTTTATATGCTCTCGGTTGTGAAATAAGCATCACACAACACAGAGAACCTGCACAAAATCGCAAAAAAACTCATTTATTCACGGACGACAAGACTTTATTCCAAACATTATGCATAACTTTGTTCTCGTCTTTATGGTCCATATTATCATTGCAAACTAATGTTTAGGAAAATATTCTCCATATTCTTCAGGTTCGTATGTGCCACAGTATTGCTGGCAATTATGCTGGTAGTGGTTACGAGCGTCAGCGTGATTTATGATTTCCAAGAGCCGGCACCCTTCCAGGGGGATTCTATTTTTAATCCCTACCGCAACTATGATTCTGCCATTGGATGGAAAAGGGCCGTTTTCCATGTGCATACCAGGGTAAGCGGACCGCTGAACGAATGTGAGATGTGGCCGGATAAGGTGCTTGAAAGTCTGAAGAAATTTGACTACGATATAGTTACCTTTTCCAACCACAATGAACTGACGAAGCATCCTGTAGATTCCACATTGCAGGTCAATGTGTACGAACATGGCTATAACCTGTTCAAGTACCACAAACTTGTATTCGGTTGTGAGGAGGTAAATCATTTCGACCACATGCTGCCTTTCTTCGCATCGCAGAAGCAATTCCAGATTGAACTGCTTGCCAAGGATGCCGATATCATACAGATGAATCATGTGCTCAGAACCAAAATGATACCATCAGACCAACTGAGGAAGATAGGTGGCTACAAACTGATGGAACTGGACAGCGGACGCTCCACGGAGAATAAGTATTGGGACGATGCTCTGAGTGCAGGTCACTACAGTTTCGGAGTGGCGAATGACGACCTTCACTTCCCCGACCGTTCGCACTGCATAGCCGTGCGATGCAACTTCCTGTGCACACCCTCAGGGCGGTATGATGACATCAGGAAAACTCTGCTTGACGGGGCCTATTATTCCATGCGCATTCCAGACTATGGCAATGGCAACTGGGAAATGAAATACAAGCGAAACAGACATTTGCCTTACATCACCAGTATAGGTTTGCAGGACAGCACAATCTACATATCCGTCTCGGCCCAGGCTGACAGTATTAAGTTTACAGGTCAGAACCACTCCACGCTGGCATTGGTATGCAATACGGATACTGCATCGTACGTAATGAGAAAGGACGACCACTATGCGCGCATTACAGCATATTTCCCCCAGGGGGAGGTGATTTATTCAAATCCTTTTGCACGATATGATCCGACCTTGTCCGACAGTCCTTTCAGAGACAATACGTACAGTGCCAACTACATGCTCACCATCCTGTTCAACTTGCTGCTGGTGGTAATGCTGATAGCAACGGCAGGCTTATTCTACAAACTTGTAATACGAAGAAAATGAAGAGACTGATAAAAGACAAGGCTACACTCACATATGTATCGCTGGCACTGAGTATATTCACCTTGATTGCCTTTCATTTCCCTGTATTCAGATATGCCGAAGACCACCAGGACGGAGGTTTCAACGGGCTGCTTATCCTTGGCGGAGCGGCACTCATCATGCTTGCCTTGAACTTCCTGGTCTACTATCTGATACTGTACATAGGCCGCATTGTCGGCAAGGTGCTTTTGTCGGCTTCATTCATATGTAATGCCATAATGCTCTATTTTGTCGTTACATACGAAACATTGGTAACTGACTCCATGATGGGCAATGTGTACAATACCAGATTCTCGGAGGCGTCAGGCTTCTTTTCCGTAGCAGCCGTACTTTATATCCTGTTTTTGGGCATTCCCCCTTGTCTATATCTGTTTTTCCGTAAAATGGAATACGGGAAGTTCAGGTCCTTTCTGCTCAACACCGTTGTTGCCCTATTGGTAACCTTGGTGGGAGTGGGGGTAAACGCAACCAACTTCACATGGATAGACAAACACTCCACAGAACTGGGCAGTCTGCTGATGCCATGGTCGTATATAGTGAATACCGTGCGCTACTACAACAAGAAATACAATGCTAACCGTAAGGAGATACTGCTGCCCGATGCACATATTTCTTCTGCAGACAAGGAGGTTGTGGTGCTTGTCATAGGCGAGTCGGCAAGGCGGGACCACTTCTCTCTGTATGGTTACGGGAAGAAAACCAACCCATTGCTCGAGAAGGACAGTGTGACAGCTCTTGTTGCCTTGTCTTCCTCCACCTACACTACAGCCGGAGTAAAGGCAATACTGGACCACAAGCCCACCGGCGACCTGTACGAGATTCTGCCCAACTATCTGTACCGCAATGGAGTGGACGTGATATGGCGCACTGCCAACTGGGGCGAACCGCCAGTGCATATAGAGAAGTACCTTACACACAGGGATATAAAGAAACTATATCCCGAAGCCGACGACAGATACGACGGCATACTGCTGGAGGGACTGTATGACGACATTATGTCCTGCAACAAGGAAAAACTGCTTGTGGTACTGCACACCAGCACAAGTCATGGACCAACGTACAACAAGAAGTATCCTTCCTCATTCGAAGTGTTCACACCTGTCTGCACAACAGTGGAAATGTCCAAGGCAAACCGCGATGAACTGATGAATGCCTATGACAATACCATCGTCTATACCGATTACCTGATACACTCCGTCATAGAAGTGCTTCGTAAGGTAAAGGACAGAAACTGTTGCATGCTCTACATCTCCGACCACGGGGAATCATTGGGAGAGAACAACCTCTACATGCATGGCGTGCCCATGATGATGGCGCCAAGGGAGCAGATAGAGATTCCATTCATAGTGTGGAGTTCAGATAAAACACTTGGTGTCAAGGAGATCAAGGAAGTGGGCCAGTACCATATATTCCACAGCATCCTCCGCTTCCTGGACATGGAATCGCCCATCTATGACGAGAAGATGAATATCTTTGAATAGATGATGCCACGAAAAAAAGAGCGCCGATTCTCACGAACCAAGCGCCCTTCACACCATGACTAATGTTATGATTAATCTCTCAAACTTCTACTTTAATTCCTGAAAGCAATCTGTTTTCATTTTACCTTAAACAAGTATCAGTTGAGTGGTGTAAACCTAAACAAACTTAACCTAATCTAATATCATGAAAAACCTAAAACAATTTCTCTTATCTATTGTGCGTTCCTCTCGGAAGGCACTGCAAAGGTACGCCATTTTATGAAACATGCAACAATGCTTTGGTAATAAATGTAGAAAAGACACTTATTTCTTGATTTATATCAAAAGCGGTTGACAGAGGTCAATGGAGATGGGGGATAAAATGGTATTTCGCTCGCTTATTCGTAACCTTGACCTATCGGTCTAAATTACTCTCGCTCGGAAATACTCAAATAACTTTGACCTTATGGTCGAATTTGCTTGCGTTCGGCATAAAAAAAGTTTTTTCTGCACTCACTTAATCGCAAATTTGGTATTTCGCTCGCTTAATCGTAACCTTGACCTAACGGTCTAAGATACTCACGCTCGGAAAAAATCAAAATTCTTTTGTTTTTTCGCTCGCTTAATCGTATCTTTGTCTCCAAAATAACTATATATTAACAATGAGAGACTACGATTTTAGAAAGATTGAAGAGAAGTGGCGTGCCCTGTGGGTGGCCAACAAGACATACCACGTGGAAGAGGACGAGACAAAGAAGAAGTTCTACGTCCTGAACATGTTCCCCTATCCCAGCGGTGCAGGTTTGCACGTTGGTCATCCCCTTGGCTATATTGCCAGCGATATATATGCACGCTACAAGCGTCAGCAGGGTTACAACGTGCTGAACCCTATGGGTTATGACTCATACGGTCTTCCAGCCGAGCAGTATGCCATCCAGACAGGCCAGCACCCCGAGAAGACCACCTTCCAGAACATTGACCGCTATCGCGAGCAGTTGGACAAGATAGGTTTCTGCTTTGACTGGGACCGCGAGGTGCGCACCTGTGCTCCCGGTTATTACCATTGGACACAATGGGCCTTCCAGAAGATGTTCAACTCATACTTCGACAATACACTTGGCAAGGCACAACCCATAGACCAGCTTATTGCCAACTTTGAGGCAAAGGGTACTGAAGGTATCAATGCAGCTTGTTCCGAGGAACTCTGTTTCAGTGCCGACGAGTGGAAGGCAATGAGCGAGCAGGAGAAGAGCCAGACGCTGATGAACTACCGTATTGCCTTCCTGGGCGAGACAATGGTAAACTGGTGTCCCAAGCTGGGTACCGTGTTGGCCAACGATGAGGTTATCGATGGCGTGAGTGAGCGTGGCGGTTATCCCGTGGAGCAGAAGAAGATGCGTCAGTGGTGTCTGCGTGTAAGCGCTTATTCCCAGAGACTTCTGGATGGTTTGGAGACTATACAGTGGAGCGATAGCATCAAGGAGACACAGAAGAACTGGATAGGCCGAAGCGAAGGTGCCGAGGTGCAGATAAAGGTAGCAGATAGCGACGTGGAGTTCACCATCTTCACCACTCGTGCCGATACAATGTTCGGTGTAACTTTCTTCGTACTGGCTCCCGAGAGCGAACTGGTAGCACAACTCACCTCTGCCGAGCAGAAAGAGGAAGTGGACAAATACCTGACCTATGTTAAGAGCCGCACAGAGCGCGAGCGCCAGATTGACCGTACCGTGACAGGTGTATTCTCCGGTTCATACGGTATCAACCCCATAACCGGTGAGAAGTGCCCCATCTACATTGCCGAGTATGTACTCTCAGGTTATGGTACCGGTGCCATCATGGCTGTACCTGCCCACGACTCTCGCGACTATGCCTTTGCTCGTCATTTCAACCTGCCCATCATCCCATTGGTGGAGGGCGCCGACGTAAGCGAGGAGAGCTACGATGCCAAGGAAGGTATCGTGATGAACTCTCCCATGGAAGGCAAGTCTTCGCTTAACGGCTTCAGCCTTAACGGACTGACCATCAAGGAAGCCATTGATGCAACAAAGAAGTTCGTTAGCGAGAACGGTCTTGGTCGCGTTAAGGTGAACTACCGTCTTCGCGATGCCATCTTCTCTCGTCAGAGATATTGGGGTGAACCATTCCCCGTGTATTATAAGCAGGGCATCCCCTGCATGATTCCCGAGGAATGTCTGCCCGTAGAACTTCCCCAGGTGGAGAACTTCCTCCCAACAGAAAGTGGTGAGCCTCCTTTGGGCAATGCACAACTTTGGGCTTGGGATGAGGCTAACCGCAAGATTGTGGACAAGGCACTCATCGACGAGAAGACCATCTTCCCCATTGAACTCTTCACCATGCCTGGCTTTGCTGGTTCAAGTGCATACTATCTGCGCTACATGGATCCCAACAACGGTGAGGCGCTCGTTGGCGAGAAGGCATCAGAGTACTGGCAGAACGTGGACCTCTATGTGGGTGGTAGCGAGCATGCTACAGGTCACCTCATCTACTCTCGCTTCTGGAACAAGTTCCTCTTCGACCTCGGTGTAAGCAAGAAGGAAGAACCTTTCCAGAAACTCATCAACCAGGGTATGATTCAGGGTCGAAGCAACTTCGTTTACCGTATCAAGGACACCAACACCTTCGTAAGCCTGGGTCTGAAGGACCAGTACGACACCACCCCCATCCATGTGGATGTGAACATCGTGAAGAACGATGTCCTGGATGTGGAGGCCTTCAAGGCATGGCGCCCCGAATACGAGACTGCCGAGTTTATCCTGGAGGACGACAAGTATATCTGCGGATGGGCAGTTGAGAAGATGTCAAAGAGTATGTTCAACGTGGTCAATCCCGACATGATAGTAGAGCGCTATGGTGCCGACACCTTGCGTCTGTACGAAATGTTCCTCGGTCCCGTGGAGCAGAGCAAGCCTTGGGATACCAATGGTATTGACGGATGTCATCGCTTCCTGAAGAAGTTGTGGCAACTGTTCTGGGATAAGGAAGGCAACCTGCAGGTTGATGCCACCGAACCCACAGCCGACAACATGAAGTCTCTGCACAAGCTCATCAAGAAGGTTACCGCCGACATAGAGGAGTTCTCATACAACACCTCAATCTCTGCCTTCATGGTGGCAATAAACGAACTCACCGCACAGAAGTGCCGTAGCCGCGAGGTGATGACACAGATTGTTTCTCTGCTGGCACCATTTGCACCCCACATGGCAGAGGAGCTGTGGGAGGCGCTTGGCCAGGAAGGCAGCGTATGCGATGCCCAGTGGCCTGCATTCGACGAGAAGTACCTGGTGGAGAGCAGCGTGCAGTTGGGCGTGCAGTTCAACGGCAAGGTGCGCTTTGCCATGCAGTTCCCCGCCGATGCAACACCCGAGCAGATGGTGGAGATGGCTCTTGCTGCACCCGAGGCGCAGAAACACATCGAGGGCAAGCAGATCGTAAAGACCATTGCAGTGCCCAAGCGTATCGTGAACATTGTGGTAAAGTAAGATATTAAACACACACTTGTCTTATGAAGACAAAAATCGCTCTGGCCGAGCAACGCGAGAAATTGCAAGGCCGCCTACGCAAATATCACGTCCTGGATTTCATTAAGGACATGATATTCATCAACCTTGGTATGGCCATCTACGACGTGGGATGGGCCTTGTTCCTGCTGCCCTACAAGATCACCACGGGCGGTGGTGCCGGTATGTGTGCCATAGTGCAGTATGCCACGGGCTTTCCCATGCAGTACAGTTTGCTTATCGTAAATGCCGTACTGCTGTTGCTGGCATGGTGGCAACTGGGTACCAAGTTCACGATGAAGACACTTTACGCCGTGCTCTCGCTGACCTTCTATCTGGAGGTCGGCCAGGACATCGTTTCTAACGAGGCCTACGGACTTTGGCGTGTGCTTGGCGATAACCAGGAGGGCATGGCATGTATCCTGGGCGCCATACTCAACGGCATAGGCATAGGCATGGTGTTCATGAGCGGCGGCAGCACAGGTGGATGGGATATCATAGCTTCCATCATCAACAAGTACAAGAACGTCAGCATAGGTCGTGTACTCCTTTATCTCGACCTCTTCGTGATAGGCAGTTGCTACTTCCTGTTCCATAGCTGGCAGATGGTGGTCTTCGGTTATGTCACCCTGGTGATATATACCTTTGCTGTGGACACCATGATAAACTCCTCCAAACAGGACATACAGTTTACCATCTACACCAAGTGTCACGACATCATGGTGGAATCCATACGCACCAAGACCGGGCATACAGCCACCCTCCTCTTTGCGGAGGGAGGTTTCACGCACGACCAGCTGAAGGTGGTGGTTACCATTGTCCACAAGAGCGAGCAGGTGGAGATGCTGCGTCTGATACGTGACACCGACCCTGATGCCTTCGTTACCTTCCACCGTGTGGAGGGAGCCTTCGGTAAGGGATTCAATGTTATAAAGGCTTAAACTATCAAGGATATGGAGAAAATCACATTTAAAGACATTGTTCCTTCTGGAAAGGACTTGTTTCTTATGGCATCGGGTCTGCTGATATTTGCCATCGGCTACTCATTCTTTATCCTGCCTTACGAGATGACCAGCGGAGGTGTGTCGGGTGTTGGTGCACTGATATTCTACGTAACCAAGTTCCCACCATCTTACACCTATTTTATAATAAACGTGGCTTTGCTCTTATCGGCATTGAAGATTCTGGGTATGAAGTACACCGTAAAGACGCTGCTTGCCACTGCCATGGTGTCGCTCTTCATCGACCTTGGCCAACGTCTGGTGCCTGTCGATGAGATGGGCAACATGTACAAGCTGGTGGGCGAACAGAAGTTCATGGCCTGTGTGCTGGGTGGTCTTACCGAAGGTATCGGTCTCGGTCTTGTCTTTCAGTCAGGTGGCAGTACCGGTGGTTCGGATATCGTTGCCTCCATCATCAACAAGTACAAGCCCATCAGTCTTGGTCGTGCTCTCCTGATGGTGGATATCTTCATCGTAGGCGCCAACTGGTTTGTTATCCGAGATATGGAGACTCTGGTAATGAGCTATTGCATGCTCTTTATAGCCATCAACATGATAGACTACGTCATCAATGGTGCACGTCAGAGCGTACAGTTCATCATTGTTTCAGAGAAGTACGAAGAGATTGCCACTCGCATAAACCACGACTTGGAGAGAGGTTGCACCGTGCTTGAAGGTCATGGTTGGTACAGCAAGCAGAAGCGCCCCGTACTGCTGGTTATGGCAAAGAAGTTTGAGCGTAAGGAAATCTTTGACCTCATCCACCGTGTAGACCCCAAGGCCTTCGTTTCCATGTCCAACGTTGAAGGCGTCTTCGGCGAAGGATTCGACCCTATAAAGAAGTGAAAACGGAAAGGGGAAAGCGGAAAACTAAAAGAGGTAAATAAGTTTTCCGTTTTCACCTTTTACTTTAGCCCCTTGACTTCAGCCCCTTCGGGCGTCGACCGTTGGTTCGGGCGTCGACCGTTGGTTCCGTTTTCACCTTTCCGTTTTCACCTTTCCGTTTACATCTTTCCGTTTTCACCTTTCCGTTTAAAACAATGGTATTCGCAACAAACAACGAGCATAAGCTCCGTGAGATACGCCAGATACTTGGCGATAAGATAGAGATTCAGTCATTGGCAGAGATTGGCTGTACCGAGGAGATTCCCGAAGATGCAGACACATTGGAAGGCAATGCCTTGCAAAAGGCACGCTATGTAGCAGAGAAATATGGCGTGGACTGCTTTGCCGATGATACAGGTTTGCATGTTGATGCACTGGATGGTGCACCTGGAGTATATACAGCACGCTTTGGCACAATGAACGGTTTTGGTGACAGTCACGATGCTACCGCCAACATCCGTTGCCTTCTTGCCAAGATGGAGGGTAGGGACGAGCGCAGCTGTCGTTTCCGTACCGTAATTGCTTTGGTACGTCATGGTGCCGATAAGACAAATTTTGAAGAACATCTCTTTGAAGGAATTGTAGAGGGTAAGGTTGTCACTTCTCTCCGTGGCGAGAACGGTTTCGGTTACGATCCCGTCTTCGAAGTAGAGGAAACTGGTCTCACCTTTGCCGAAATGGGTCCTGAAGGCAAGAATGCCGTTTCCCATCGCGCCCGTGCCGTAAGCAAGCTGGCAGAGTTTTTACAAACTGAAAGGTTAGCGTTGAACGATTAGCGTTTAGCGATTAGCGATTAACAAGTTTTATCCACCCCCTCCCCCTACGGGGACTCCACCCTGTCTCAGGGGGAGAAAGTGGCGAGGGGGCAACCTTCAACATTCCAGCATGAAACACCGCATAGAAATGGTAGATGCCCTGCGTGGATTTGCCGTATTGGCTATTCTGCTTGTGCATAATATAGAGCACTTTATCTTTCCTGTATATCCTACTGATGTGCCTCAGTGGCTCAATACGCTTGATGAACTCTGTAGCAAGTACATCTTCTTGCTCTTTGCTGGTAAGGCCTATGCCATTTTCTCGCTCTTGTTTGGTTTCTCATTCTATATTCAGTACGAGAACCAACGCATTCAGGGCAAGGACTTTGGTTACAGATACCTTTGGCGATTGGTGGGACTTCTGTTCTTTGCCACCCTCAATGCAGCCTTCTTTCCTGCCGGTGATGTACTGTTGCTCTATGCCGTGATGGGAGTCGTGCTGTTTCTTGTGCGTAAATGGAGCGATAAGGCAGTACTGCTTGCTGCCATATTCTTCCTGCTACAACCTGTAGAATGGTATCACTACGTTATGAGTATCTTTGACTCGGCACACCAACTTCCCGATTATGGGGTAGGGGCAATGTACGACAAGGTGGGTGAAGTGGTCAAGGGTGGCAATCTGTTGGAATTCCTATGGTGCAACATCACGCTTGGTCAGAAGGCAAGTTTCATGTGGGCAGTAGGTGCCGGTCGTGTCATGCAGACGGCAGGACTTTTCCTCATCGGACTATACATTGGCAGGAAGAAACTCTTCCTTACCTCCGAAAGTAACATCCATATATGGAAACGCATCTTCTACATCAGTGTTATATTGTTCCTGCCGTTGTTCACCATACATAGCATCTATTTCAAGGAACATGATGTTGCTATGATGCAACAAACCATAGGCATTATTCTGGATATGTGGCACAAACTGGCATTCACCTTTGTGCTCGTGTCCCTGTTTGTGCTTCAGTACCAGAAATCTGTATTCAGGAAAGCTGTTTCTGCCTTGCAGTTCTATGGCCGCATGAGTCTGACCAACTATGTATCACAATCTTTCATCGGAGCTGTCATCTATTTTCCCATTGGCCTCTACCTTGCACCCTATTGCGGATATACGCTGAGTCTTGTTGTTGCCATGTTTATGTTCCTGTTGCAGATGCTTTTCTGCAAATGGTGGCTAAAGTCGCACAAGCAAGGCCCCCTCGAGTCCTTATGGCGCCGCTGGACATGGATGAATTAGATGCAGAGCAAAGAGCAAAGAGTACAGATGACAGATGACAGAGTACAGAGGAAAGATGAAAGAGCAAAGATGAACCAAGGGTCGACGCCCGAACCAAAGGTCGACGCCCGAAGGGGCTGAAGTCAAGGGGCTGAAGTCAAAGTGCTCCCCGATACTTTCTCCCTCTGAGACAGGGGGAGTCCCCGTAGGGGGAGGGGGTGGATAAAACTTGGTAATCGTTCACCGTTAAACACTAATTACTAAACGCTAATCGTTAACCTTTCATCGCTCGTGTGCCGACGTGGAAAAAAGGATAACAATTACCTTTTTTATGCATAAAAACCTCAATCTTGAATTGGGGACGAATGTGTATTGACGATTTTCCGAACACATGCCGCCAAGTTAACACAGATTAACCTATAGAGTGGAGGAAAAATGAAGAATAAAAAGTAACTTTACAGCGCGTAAGACCTTATATTTAAGGAAAAAAGCACTGTGACTAATAACAATAAAACCTAATCAAACAACCAAAACAAACATGAAAAGATTTTCGACATTCCTTGCGGTCCTGCTATGCACGGCTGCCGCAATCTTTGCCGATGGACCGTTTCGTAACCATCGTTACGATTCGTTCAAAACGTTGAATGTGACCAGCGACAACATTCTGTTTATCGGTAACAGTATTACCGACATGCACTGCTGGCCTGAGGTCTTCGTGACTTCTAATGGCGACTACTTGCCCATTGTGAACCGAGGCAACTCGGGTACCTACTCTACGGAGCAGAGCGACAACCTTGAATCCTACATCAACGGAAAACCCAAGAAGGTGTTCATGATGATAGGTACAAACGACATCGCCACATCTGGTGGTCTTAACTTCAGCCCCGAGCAGGTGCTCGCGTATGTAAAGAGCATCGTGACACGTATCCATGCTCGCTCTCCACAGACTAAGGTCTACCTGTACAGCATCTTGAAGAACAACACTTCAAACCGTGTGGAGGCTACTTGGCTCAAGACCAACGAGATTGTGAAGGCATATGCCGACGCTACCGACAAGGTGACCTATGTAGACCTCTACGACAAACTCACTGATGTTGCTAATGGCGGTGCATGGAGTTACGACAAACTTCACCTCACCGCAGGTGCATATCAGGTATGGGCTTCAACCATCTGCGAGTACCTTGCTGAAGGTGAGGACTACACCGTGTCATGCGCTTATCCCGAGAATACACTGGCCTTGCAGAACCGTGGCGGTCTTAGCAATGCTTCTCACGGTATGCGTGCCACTTATTTCAGTTGTCTTCCAATCAGTGCAAATGATGTACTCGTTTTCGGTGATTCATTTGTTAAGAACGGCGAGTGGCAGGAATTTCTTGGCAACCGCAACGTGAAGAACCGTGGTACAGGTTGGGGTAATAGTGGTGATATTTCAACTACAAGCGGTATTGTTGACGCTACATTTGCTACAATTGAGGGCGTTTCGAAGGTAGCTCCCAAGGCTATGTTCCTTTATACAGGTACAGGCGATTGCACAGGGTCTACCGATATCGCCACTGTTAAGGCCAACTACAAAGCACTTGTTGATAAACTTGCTGAGAAGGCTTCCAATGCCAAGATTTACTTGATGGCTATTTGCCCTCGTAACAATGCAGGCCACAACACTCGCATTGCAGAGTTGAATGCTTATATGGAGTCTATTGCAACAGGCAACATCCGTTTTGTTGATACATACACTCCCTTCATCAACGATGGCACAGTCAACAGCAAGTATGTCTTCTCCAACGACTACATCGGAGGTTTGGCTTACATCAAGATTGCCAACCTGATGAAGACAGCTCTCCTTGCCGACTTCCCAGGCGACACGTACAATGTAACCTCAGAGGCCGATGCCGAGACACGCTATGCCCAGGCAGGTTTGCGCAACCAATTGACACAAGTCATTGCTCGCGGTTTGGTAGCAACTCGTGGCAATGAAGCAGGTCAGTACAATGCGACAGCAATGGCTGCCTTTGATGAGAAACTCGCAGAGGCAAGCACACTTTTGGAAAAGAGCAACATCACGCAGGATGAAGTAACTGAAATGGCTAATGCGCTCAACACCATCCTCAATGGTGCACTTTCTATGCCCACCAATAGTACACAGGGCAATGAAGTATGGTATCAGTTGAGCACACCTAATCGTAACAACAAGTACCTCACAAGCACAGGCGCAGGTTCCGGTGTTGTAGGTGCAGATAAGAATAATTACGCGACTTCAATGTGGAAGTTTGTTGCACGTCTGGATGGAAGTCTTGACATCATCAACCGCAACGATAATTCATATCTTGCTCCCACAGCAGCATACAACGCGCAGATTTCTACTTCTGCAACACAGCCTGCAGCAGGTTGGACTTTGAGTTACGCCAATACGCCCGGACTTTTCATTATTAGTAGTGGTACGGTGCAGTTGAACCAAACCACATTAACTAATACACCAGTTTACAATTGGAGTAATGGTCAAACAGGTACAGACCGTGGTGATACTGGTTGTCAATACATGATTGAAGCTGTAGAAGGTGAACCCGATGAACTTCCCGATCCTTCAGTGCAGACTTTGACACTCACACCAACTGAATTCCAAAAGGCCGACGGCAAATCTACATGGACCTATCATGGCAATACCTCAAGCGGCGGATGGTATGGTAAGTTCGTTACAGGCACAACTCCTGCCGTTACTGTTGAGAGCACTGACCTGACTGTCAATAATATGGGATGGTCTCAAAAGCGCCCCTGGTTGCAGACTGGTTACACCTACAACATCACTCTGCCCAAGGGATTGGTTATTACAGAGTATGAATTGACAACATTGGAGGGTGGTGGCTTTAATGGTACATTCACCTACACTACCGCTGACGGTACAGCTACAAGCCCCGCACAGACTGCCTCAGAACAGACTGTGAGTGCAAAGGGCCTATCTACAAACACCATTTCATTGGTTGTAGGTGATGGCACAGACGGTACCAAGGGTATTATGATGACCAAGCTGGTGATAAAGTACAAGGAGGTTCCTGTTGAGGAGGAGACCCCATCGGAGATTACCTATACTCTCAATAAGGCTAATGGTGACCTCTATCACAAGAATGGTTCTGCTAACCAAACTTGGAACAATATATGGAAGAGTACGTCAGAACCTCAATTGCTCTTCGGTTGTGGCGATCCCAACAACATGAACTGGTACGACAGCAACATTCAGATGATGACGGGTACCTCTAATAGATCAACTTACACTCTCACTGCTCCTGAGGGGTATATGATTGCTGAGTATAGCTTTACCTTTACTAATAATAATCATTCAAATGGTCTTGGGCTGACTATGGATGATGGTGCGGTTTACACCACATCTACGAATGAGCAGACAGTTAGTGCTAAGAATGTACAGGCATCTACAGTTTCTTTTGTCCTCGATGGAGCAAACGGTAATGGTGTTGTATTGAAAAACTTTACTGTTAAGGTGAAGAAGGATGTTGTTGAAGCGCCAAAGGTAAGTACAAATGAAAAGCAATATTGGTACTACATCACCAGTGCTTCGACAAAGGACTATTGTGCTGGCAAGGTGATCTACTATGATAGCAATACCGGAAAGTTGCGCTTCGGCGACAAGACCTTTAGTGCTTCACATATTTGGAGCTTCTGGGAACAGGACGGTAAGCTTGCCATCAAGAACTACAACGGTGAGTATTTCGGCACAGCAGGTAGTGGTACTGGTGGTTCAACCTCATTTGGTGTAGTAAGCGAACCCAACTATATTTACAACGTTAATGAAGCTTATGGCTTCTATGTTATTAAGGATAATGCTGTAGAACTCCATGCTCAGAACGATAATAAAGTCATAGTGCGCTGGGGTGCTGAAGCAGGTGGAGCTTCACTATGGAGATTCAATGAATTGGACGTAACTAATGCCAATGCTGCAATTGGTAGCACACGTGTACAACAGGGTAAGGTAACTACAGGTATCGGTAACACCAACCAACCAACTCTTCGCTCAACCATCCGTATCGGTGGTCTTCAAGGTAAGGTAACCTTCCAAGGTGTGAAGGGACGTTTCGAAGGTACTAATGCGGCCGACGTTACCAACGTGAAGGCATACTTCGCGACTAACTCACGCGAACTCTTCATTGATGATGAACAGAAGATGACTTGGCGTGAACAGAACGGTGCTCAGTTTGGCGCTACTGTCCAACTGGCTAATGATGGTACATTTACCATTACTGGCAGCAAGGACATGATTCCTGGCGATTATTACCTTTGGATTACTTACGACATCGCTCAAACAGCTAAGGAAGGTAACCTTGTAGATGCAGTCATCACAGGTTATACGGTCGACGGCAAGGAAGTGGTAGAAAATAATGGTAATCCAAAGCACAGTGTGACAGTATTCCTCTCTGAAGGTGCTGTACTTATGCCTATGGATAAGGGTTCGCTCTACTACCGCATTCCTTCTATCACAGCAACAGTTGATGGTAAGCGCCTCGTAACCCTTACTGACGACCGTAAGGCACACAACTCCGACCTTCCCTCGCATTGCTACCTCGTAGCACAATATTCAGAAGACAATGGTAAGACTTGGAGCAATCCCGTTACTGTAGCGGGTACTGCAGAAACTGGCGGTAACTACGGACATGGCGATGCCTCTATCGTTACTGACCGCAACACGGGTAATATCATCGGTATCATGACTAGTGCAGGTACTTATGGTCACGGCTTCTTTGCCGGAACAGCAGCTGAACCTCCACGTTGGAAAACTATTACCAGTAAGGATGGCGGTTTGACTTGGGAAACTCCAGTTGATCACACCAACGATTTGTTTGGTGCTAACTGTGCAAACGAAAAGACAAACACTTGGAAGAGCGGTTTCTCTGGTTCGGGTGCGGCACTCCAAAAGCGTGATGGTACCCTCGTTTCAAGTTTCGTGAACCGTGCGGAAGATAACAGTCAGAACTTCCACTTCTTTATGAGTAAGGATGGTGGTAAGAGCTGGTATGTAAGTGGTACAAGCGGTACAAAGTCTGCTGACGAACCAAAGACTTTGGAACGCAACAATGGTGACCTCGCCATAAGTGTACGTGCAAGCGGTTATAACTACTATAACTACACATCTGATAATGGTGAAACATGGCACAATGCTTCTCAGACGCGCTTTAACTCAGGTATCTCTGGTAATGCTTGCGATGGTGAATACATGGTGTGGTGCTCAACGCTTGAAGGCAACCCATGGGACATCGCTTTCCAAACGATTCCCAATAGCGGAAGCCGTGAAAATGTCAGCATCGCTTTGTCTACCGACGAAGGTGCTACATTCGGAACGCCTAAGACCATCTGCCCCAGTGGTTCTGCATACAGTGCAACTGTAGTGCTCCCTGACGGTACTGTTGGTTGCTATTACGAAGAAAACGGTTTGTTTGGTGGTTACACTATGCGCTTCGTTCGCTTCTCGCTCGATTGGGCAAGTAACGGACTGTACAAGTTCACTGAAGAAGCTCCATTCAAGCCTATCAAGTCTGTTGAGCCTGCTGCAGTAGAAAGCACTATTGGCGAAAGCGGCATCGGTACATTCTATGCTAACGATCCTGTGAACGTTCCAGAAGGTGTTAAGGCTTATGCAGCTACCGAAGAACCTGATATGACAGAAGGTGTTCTCACCATGACAGAAGTTGAAGGTATTATCCCTGCACACACAGGTGTTGTGCTCCGTGCAGCAAAGGGTGATTATAGCTTCACTCAGGCATCAACAAACGGTACTGTTGTTAATGGCAATATGCTTGTTGGTTATGCCGGTCCTGCTGAGTACAAAGAGGTGTCTCTGCCCGAGAATGCTTCAGTTTATGTACTTGCAGTAGAGGACAACGTTGCAGGTTTCTACAAGAAGGATCAGAACTTCAATGTCTACAACAACAAGGCATACCTTCAGGTACCTGGTGTTTCTGGTGCACGTGCCATCTACTTCGACTTCGGTGGCGAGACTGGCATCCTGGAAACGGAAAACGGAGAAGTCAAAACGGAAAACTGCTATGACCTGTCTGGTCGTCGTGTACAGAAGGCTCAGAAGGGCATCTACATCGTGAATGGCGAACTAAGGGTTGTGAAGTAACAAGACTAAAACCCAAATCGGTCATTAGCGTTATGATGATAATATCCTTATTTTTGAAACAGATGTTTTGCTACTTTGAGGGCGCAATGGGGTTCCATTGTAACCGAGAAGTAACGAAACAGAACAAAAAGATGGTTTCGTTAGCGCGTAACAGTCTAATGACCGATTTGGGTTATACAGAGTTAAGGTACTGTAATTGCGCAGTACCTTAACATAGAGACAAAAAGATTAAGAGTTACACCTTATTTATATTATATTATGAATAAAAAGAAGTATGTAGCACCTGCGTGCGAATGTATTGTGCTGAATTCAGTAGCCATGATGGCAACTTCAGTATATATCTCAGATCAAGTTACAGGTTCCGATGCTGTCATGAGCAACACCAACCGTCATGACAACTTCGGTCTTTGGAACTTTGATTGGTAGTACTGACTGATGGTGTTTACCAAACAGCTTTATACAACGAAGGTAAGCATCCGATAAACTACAGGTCAGTGTATCTATACAACCAATAGCAGCGATTACCCACTTGAGATAATCGCTGCTATTGTAATTTTGTTGTAACTATATGTTGTTATATTTGCTGT
>JAFYVX010000122.1 GCA_017558255.1 Bacteroidaceae bacterium | reverse complement strand
GCCATGCAGGTACTACATACACCTGGCCACACACCTGGCGGAGTATGCTACTACATTCCGCAGGCACGCATTGTCATCACCGGCGACACACTCTTCCGCATGGGCATTGGTCGTACCGACCTCCCTGGTGGAGATTACCGTCAGGAACTGGAAAGCATCGAGGACAAGATTTTCACCCTTCCTGCCGACACCAAGGTACTGCCCGGTCATGGACCGGAAAGCACCGTAGGCGAGGAAATGAGCTCCAATCCCTATATTCCTTGATATATGTAACGCTAATTTGATGGCCATACGGCATAAAAAGCAGGCAAAGGTTTTGTTTTCTTGTGAAGAATTGTTAACTTTGTACGGAAGAATCTCTGTTTTTAATCATATAAATTGATACTAAAATGAAAATCCTGTTAACTGGTGGTGCTGGTTTTATTGGAAGCCACACCTTGATTGAGCTTACTGAAGCCGGTCACGAGGCTGTTGTTGTTGACAACCTTGACAACTCATCTCCCATCTCGCTGAAGCGCGTTGCAAAGATCATTGGCAAGGAAGTTCCCTTCTATAAGGTGGACATCCGCGACCGCGAAGGTTTGCAGAAAGTGTTTGACGAGCACAAGTTCGATGCATGTATCCACTTCGCTGGTCTGAAGGCTGTAGGTGAGAGCTGCGCAAAGCCTCTGGAGTATTACGAGAACAACATGAACGGTACTTTCGTACTCGTTGACGTAATGCGCAAGAACGGTTGCAAGAACATGATTTTCTCTTCCAGCGCTACCGTTTATGGTGATCCCGCTATCATCCCCATCACAGAGGAGTGCCCCAAGGGTCATTGCACCAATCCCTACGGTCAGACCAAGTCTATGCTCGAGGAGGTTCTGATGGACGTGCAGAAGGCCGACAACGAGTGGAACATCGTTCTGCTCCGCTACTTCAACCCCATCGGTGCACACAAGAGCGGTACCATCGGTGAGAACCCCAACGGTATCCCCAACAACCTGATGCCCTACATCACACAGACAGCTGTAGGCAAGCGTGCAGAACTGGGCGTATTCGGTGACGACTACGACACTCACGACGGCACCGGTGTTCGCGACTACATCCACGTTGTCGACCTGGCTCGTGCTCACGTAGCAGCTCTGAAGGCTATTGTTGCCAAGAAGGGTATTGCCATCTACAACGTAGGTACAGGTCACGGTTACTCTGTGCTCGACGTTGTAAAGGCTTTCGAGAAGGCCAACGGTGTTCCCGTTCCCTACTCTATCAAGCCCCGTCGTCCGGGCGACATCGCCACTTGCTACTGCAACCCCGCCAAGGCTGAGGCAGAACTCGGTTGGAAGGCAGAGTTTGGCATCGAGGAAATGTGCCGCGACAGTTGGAACTGGCAGAAGAACAACCCCAACGGTTTCGAGGAGTAATATCCATTATCCCCTATAATCACGCACGGGAAAAGTCTTGCGACTTTTCCCGTGTTATTTTTCTGGCTTTCACAGAATGTTATGTATTCCACTTCAGCCCTCTTAGCCCCTCTCTACCATCCTCTTCCGTCCTCTCTCATCCTCTCTCGTTCTCTTCCGTCCTCTCTCGTCCTCTTCCGTCCTCTCTCTATCGGACGCTGCGTGCAGCGTCCTTAAATCACCTTAAACTTCGCGAAGCGTAGAAGCAGCTGTTTCACACCTACATTCTCGAAATTAACTGTTGCCTTAGTATCTATACCACTACCAGAAACAGCAGTCACGACACCTTTGCCGAAACGCTCATGCAAGATTCTTGTACCTACAGCAACGGAACTGCAGACAGATGTGGATTGCGCAGAATCTTGCATATTTTTACTCTGGTGCAGCATAGGAGTGACCTTGACAAAGCGCCGTGCATCAATCCCCCTTGGTATTGTTGGGACTATATCTTTTTCATTCTTCCTTGAGATGTCATGGTGCGAAACTCGTGTAGCAGCAGAACCTATTGCACCACTACCCCTGACTTGCAGGAAGCGGGGATCTATCTCCCGAAGGAAGCGTGAAGGCTCACAAAACTCCGTCTTGCCATAACGGAACCTGCTGCGGGCATTGGTAATGACCAGATACTCCTCGGCACGTGTAATGGCAACATAGAACAGACGGCGCTCCTCCTCCAATCCTCTTGGACTGTCCATGGCCATCTGTGATGGAAATAGTGTCTCCTCCATTCCTACCACAAACACCACTCTAAACTCCAGACCCTTTGCAGAATGTACCGTCATCAGAGTAAGCCTATCCTCGCTCATTGAATCACTTTCGTCAACATCACTCAACAGCGACACCTCCTGAAGATAATTCGTCAACAAAGCATTCTGTCCTTGCTCCTTACGCTCTTCCACAAAAGCGGCTATACCGTCCATAAGTTCCTGAAGGTTCTCCTTTCTTGCAATATCCTCAGGTTCCATCCCACGGTTCACCTCTGCTTGCAAACCGCTCATCCTTACAATATCCAACGTCAGTTCATGCGCATCTTCACCTGTATGACGGGCATTGAATCCCTTCATCATCTCAACGAAAGCATTCAATTTGTTCTTTGTTGCAGCACTGACATCAGCCATCAGGTGCGGAGCGCATAACACATCCCATAGCGACAATTCATGAACACGAGCTGCATTCACAACTCTGTCCATCGTTGTCTGTCCTATACCCCTTGCCGGATAATTTATGATACGGCGCAATGCCTCCTCATCATGCGGATTTACGGTAAGACGCAGATATGCTATCACATCCTTTATCTCCTTACGCTGATAGAACGAGGTACCTCCATACACCCTGTATGGAATGGAAGCCTTTCGCATCACCTCCTCAAACGAACGACTCTGTGCATTGGTTCTGTACAGCACAGCCATCTGATTGTATGGAATACGTTCGTTCCTATGAAATTCCCTCACGCATTTCATCACTGCATTTGCCTCATCTATATCGCTATAGGTCTGCAGCACACTGATAAGTTCTCCCATGTCCTTACAGGAATAAACCTCCTTGTGTATTTGTCCACGGTTATGACTGATCAGCGAATTGGCAGCAGATACGATTGTCTGTGTGGAACGGTAGTTCTGCTCCAGTTTGAACAGTTTGCTTCCGTTGTACTGTTCCTGAAAACGCAGTATATTGTCTATGTTCGCACCACGGAACGAATAGATGCTCTGCGCATCGTCGCCCACAACACATACACGCTGGCGATGCTGCGTCAGCAGCCACACTATCAGATGCTGGGCATAGTTGGTATCCTGATACTCGTCCACCAGAACATATTGGAAACGATCCTCCCATTTCTGTGCTACCTCCGGATGTTCCGTAAACAACAGCCATGTGTAGAGCAACAGATCGTCGAAGTCCATCACATTTGACTGACGGCACCGTTGCCAGTATTGCATATAGATCTGTCCTATGGCAGGCATCTTGGCATGCATATCAGCCTCGAAGTTCTGTCTGTCAGCCATATATGCGGCAGGCATAATCAGGCGGTTCTTCGCCATACTTATACGAGCCGCCACACTACCTGGCTTGTATGTCTTGTCGTCCAGTTGCATATCCTTCAGTATGCTCTTCACCAGACTCTTACTGTCAGAAGCATCGTATATGGTAAAGTCACTTCCAAAGCCCAGGTGTGCACATTCCTGACGCAGTATTCTTGAAAATATGCTATGGAAAGTTCCCATCCACAAGCGTGATGCAGTCTCCTCCCCCACCATCCTGCCTATTCGTTGGCGCATCTCCTTTGCAGCCTTGTTGGTAAAGGTCAGGGCCAGTATGTTCCATGGTTGCATACCCGTCTGCAACAGATATGCTATCTTGCATGTCAGCACGCGAGTCTTGCCCGAACCCGCACCGGCTATTACCAGCGAGGGAGCATCACAGCAAAGCACCGCCTCACGCTGACTTTCATTCAAATCTTCTGTTATCATATCATTCTCGTACAAGGCATGCGCCTCATTACTACACCTTATTCATATATAAAAGGAACTACCATACAAAGAAAGGTGCCAGCATTGCCAGCAATATTGTCCATGGCCATCTGCTTATCCCATATGTGAGCAATTCCATTATGTCGCGCATGGAACGCAGTGTGCCCGATACCAGTCCGAAGACAAAGCACACCACTATACACTCTATGCACAGACTTTGGAACAAACCATGACTCCATGGCGAAGGAAACACCTTTCCCGTAACACCAAGGAGCGGACTGCTGGGAATAATAGCAGAAACCAGCAGCAGGACATTGGCTATGACAGCCACCACCGCAGCCGCCACCAGTCCGTCGCCATCCCTCACCGAAAGTATCCTGCTACGTTTCACACTGCCCAATGCCATAATCAACAGTATCACATACACGAGCAGTTCCGAGGCAGCACGCTCAGTGCCATGCAGCCATAAGTATCTCAGCAATTCGTCCATACAAGAAGCGGCTTCTTCATTATGTTCATTCCACGTCGGCGCGCAGATTCTCCAGATCTATGATACGTAACTGCAAAGCCTTTGTCACCAGACGCGTAGCATTCACACCTGTGCGTTCGCTTCCTGGGAACAGACGGTTTATAAGGTCCACCTGTCGCTTCTCCAGACTTTTGGCGCCGAATGGCATTCCCTTCAGATTGGCTATCATATCCTTGGTATAACCCAATGCCAAATGACGCAGGAAACGCTCATCGTATTCATCTATATCGTAGTCTATCATAGCGTCGTTCTGCTGCACTTCTGCCAGCACACTCTTGCGAAACCTTACCAGGATCTTCTCCAGGATAGGTTCGTTGAAGACCAGACGTCTGCCATGCATCACCATCATCACATCATCGCGCTGCAGCAGGTTTCCTGTCTTCAGTATTATACCGTCTGCCCCGGCAGAGAGAGCCTCTATCCACAGACGCTCGTTCAGAATCTCACCTGTGAATATCAATATCTTCAGGTTGCTGTATCTGTCCCTCAACTGACGGCAGATATCCACTCCAACCGTGGTACTGCCACCCAAGCCAAGGTCCAGCAGTATCATGTCAGGCACACCCTGCCTCATCAGTTTCCACAGTTCCGACTCGTTCTGTGCCGTACCTATTATTGTTGCTTCTGGAATCTCGCTCTTGAAGATATGCTCCGTACCCTTCAGTTCCAGCTGAACATCTTCGACGATAATAACCTTGAATTCTTCCATAGTGTTATGATGATTTCGTTGTTTTCCACATATAATCTCAATCCGGGATAACCACAGGCGGCATCATGCATGCGCACTATCTCCCTTGCCACAAAGGCATCCAGGTTTCCTGCCTCAGGTGTGAACAGGTTATCCGCTATCTCCCCTCCCAGCACATGTATTCTTATTTCCTGAATCTTGTCTCCATCCTTCACCGTCACTGCAACTGGTGCTCCTCCGATGGCAGCACTTATCCTGCGTTTCAGTTCCGTCTGTACGCTTTCATCCATAGCCAACCTTGCCGACGTCTGCCTCTGCGCCTGTTCCAGCAGAATGGTATACACCTCGTTGTAGTAGTTCATCAGCGACCTAAGGTCGTCACTGTTCGTATCCCTGTTCAATGCCATCTGCTGCACACGGGCAGGATAGTACATGGTCTCATGCTTTATAGTGGACAGGCAGTTGTCCAATATCCGGTTCTGGATATGCACGCGGTCCAGTTCATATTGCACGCGGTTCAGCATTTCCTCCTGTTGTTGCTGCATATCCATCTGTTGCTGCAATTCGCCCCTGCGACGGTTCGAGCGTCTGACCATCAGTGCAAGGAAGAATACCGAACAGAGCAGCAACAAAGGAATGAAGAACTGCGACCACGTTATCTCGCTCTTGAGCATGTGCAATCGGCGGGCATATACAGGCAGGTTGGGATCGGCAGTATAAATTCTGTGCAGCAACAGATACTGCACAT
This sequence comes from Bacteroidaceae bacterium, assembly GCA_017558255.1. Lineage (GTDB taxonomy): Bacteria > Bacteroidota > Bacteroidia > Bacteroidales > Bacteroidaceae > Physcousia. The sequence continues at coordinate 7,706 of JAFYVX010000122.1, read as the reverse complement.
TATGCTCCCTGTACTCATCCCATAGGCACAATCCCTGCGAAGCCTCTGCCATTCCGTTCTCAATCTGCATGCGCAAGTATATGCTATCCTCAGGAGCAAGTTGCAGAGCCAGTTGTCCATGCTTCAGTGCATATTCATATCTTGCCGAAGCATTGTTCTCATACATCAGTTCCTTCTGTGCTTTGGCAAGTCCATAGTCGGTCTGTGCAACCATTGCAGTAGTTGTGAGCAGACACAGAAGCACAGCCATCACCCTTGGCAATCTGAACCAGAAACGGCTGCCTTTGCCCTCTGTACTATCCACGCCGAAGTCGCAGCATCGGAATCTGCTGGACATCTTCTTCATCTGCCCAATGATGCCCTTGCAGTTCATCAGTCCGAACCCGAATCCTTTTCCTTCGCTTGAACTGTCTGAAACAGCATGCGATGCCGCAATCTTGAATACCTTGCTGTTGTTTATCGTATCCACGTTCTCCGGACTGATTCCGCATCCCGTATCCGCAACAGAAATTTCCACCACTCCCTCATCAGCCTCCACCATGATACTCACCCTTCCTCCCTCCGGAGTGAACTTGCGTGCATTGTCGCAAAGAGTGTTTATCATAAACAGCGTCAGCGCCCGGTCGGCCTTCACATACACATCATGCACTTCAGGAATCTCCAGTTGAAGTCCCTTCCTTGTGTAAGTGGCACGGTTCTTTCCTATAGTTTCCAGCAAGGGTTGCAGTGGGAACGTGCTTATATTCATTGCCACCTTGCCCTGCTTCACCTGTATCCATTCTGTCAGGATGTCGTTTACACGAAGGATCTCAGCCGAAAGTTCGGCAACATATTCCATATCCTTTGTATTAAGCATCCTGTTTATGTAGGGCACCACATTCTCTGCCAGGCTCACCTTGGCACGTCGTTCAATGTTGGCAAGTTTCTCGCGTGCCAGTTCCATTTCCCTGGCACTTGTTTCATCCTTGGTAAGCTGCAGTGCCTCCTCTGCCTCACGTTCCTGTCTCTTGCTGCGTCGTTTCACTTTTCTTGCAAGAATAAGGAACATCATGCACACCAGCAGCAACAGGATGGCTATTGCAGAGAGATATATGTATAACCTGTAGTTATACGTCTGCAGTTCCTCTGCTCGTGTCTTTTCCTCCAGGTCCTGTCGTGTGGAGTTCACGAGCGACAGATACTTCGCCCGGTTCTCCATGGCACGCCTGCTATCGCCAAGGGCACTGTATGTCAGCGACAGGCGCTCGTATATTGCCGCCTCCCAATACGGCAGTCGCCTTGGTCCTATAGTATGCTGTTCTGAAACCAGAGCCAATGCCTCAGCCAACGGCACCAGTGCCTCCCTGTATCGTTCCTGTCTGAACAGAAGTTCTGCCTTTGTTCGCAGCACATTGGCAGTCTGGAATCGGTCTCCATACCTTCTGAACAGTTCCAGCGAACTATTGGCCAGCATCAATGGCAGCGAATCCTCGGTAAAGGCATTGCCCGCCCTTGAGTACTGTCCGATGATGAAATCCATTCCCCCTCCCCTGTTCTCCCTTATCAGTTTGCGCCGTTCGGGACTTTCTGTAATGGAGGACAAAGCCTGCAGACTGTTAGCCTGGAAATACAAGTCCTTTCGTCTACGGCTTATCGTAAGCACATGCGTCAGATGGTCAAATTCCTTCAGCAATACCGTCACACTGTCTCCGGTCAGTACCCCACCGGCTCCCAGCATGTACATGTAGCTGCTCCACTGTGCCGTATCCCGTGGAAGCATCATATATGTTTCCACATTCTTGAGTTCCTCTCTGGAAGCAGAATCCTGATGGGTATAGAAATAATAGGTACTGGCAATGATATGCATTTCCGTCCTCGCATACAGGACCCTGTCGCTCAGATGGTTGGAGAGCAGATGAAGTTCCTCATCTATTCTTTCCAGTCTTATCTCGGCATTATGCCATGCTCTATAGAAGGTGTGCAGTTCGCCCGTTCTCTGCGAAATCTTCATCCTGAGCACATCAGCACACAGCAGTTCCACCTGGTTGTTGGTCAGCGAATCTATCCTGTCCAGTTGCTTCAGCGCCTCCGTATACTGCATCTGCTGGTACTTTACAAACGCCATGTGGCTTATAGCCTCCGCCCGTCCGTCGGAATAGTTGGCGCTGGCTTCATACGCCATATCTGCATAGTGCATGGAGGAGTCGACGTTCTGATAACGCAACATGTATGCCCTACGGTTCAGTGCGTCGGGCATACTCGTATCCTGTCGTCTGCACGAGACAAGCAGGATTATTGCTATAATGGCAAGAACTGTCCCTCTGTTCATCACCCTCCTCTGTGCAAATCTTTATGGTTCTCCCAAATGCTTGTCTATGCTATCGTCATCCTTTGCATTATACATATTGTAATGCATGGCATCGTTTTCAGCTCTATTCTCCTCTCTGTTGTGCTTTTCCAACATCTCGTCTATCTCTTCAAACTTTTCGCCCATATTCAGATTCAGATAGATTCGGTACAGTGGTTTTCCCCACCTCTCTATGTTGTCCGGCGACAGCTCACGTACCTTTTCCATCGGTTCCAGCGAACGTCGATACAGTACTCTGCGTCTTATTGTCCTCTCCTCTACCAAGGCAAGATTCAGCAACGATATGGCCTTGTTGTACAAGGCATCCACATTGTCAGGCTCACGGTCCAGACACTCATTACTCATCTCTATGCACTTGTTGTAGTCACCCTGCGCCAGGGCAAACATGCTCATGGCAAACCAGTACATTGGCCGGTCCACATCCGACCTTACCAACGAATCCGTACGTGCCAGTCCGCGCTCTATCATACCATGGCGCATATAGTAATCCATCAGGTTCAGGAAGAAGTAGTTATAACCGGGATATCTATCCACAGCATCATCCAACAGTTTCACCCATTGGGCACTGTCTCCAAGATGCAGGAAACTTCTTGCCTTGTATTCCACTAATGGTGCCTGTTCCGTAATTTCCGGTGTCAGGAAAATAGCTTTGTCCACATATTCCAGCACATGATACGGATTGTTTTCGTTCATACCGCACACAGTGGCCCAGTATGCCACACGTCCTACTATGCTGTCCTTGTCTGTAGTGCAGGTCTTCAGGAACATATCGAAAAAGTTGTATGCCTCAGCCCAATTGGATTTGCGGAGCATAAACTTACCTCCCCCCAACAGGTTTTCCCTGTGCTTCTCTCTCAGTTTTATGTTTTTGTTATAGTATTTACGGTTTTCATCCACAGAATCGCTCTTAACCGTATAACCATATATATTGAGCACCGTCTTGTATAACCTGACGGTATCTAAGTTCTGGTTCAAGTAGGCCTGCATGTTCAAGCCATCATTCATGCTTTGCTGCAAAAGAGCACACACATGGTATCCCTCTGCCTTAATTTTGTCTTTTGTGGTGGGCAATGCCATACTATCAAGCAGCACCCGTTCGGCATTCTCCTGTCCAGATGCAGTTCTGATAGCCTTGTAGGCTTCTCTTATTCGTCTGTTTATCGTTACCTTCTTCTGTGCCTGAAGACCGGAAATGGAAGAAACTGACAAAAACAATATTATAAATAACAGTCGAATCATTCTCGAATCAACAATATTTTTCTTTTGAGTTAATATGGCTGCCGCAGCAACTGCCACGGCAGCCATATATATAATATAAGGTGTATCTGATTATTAGTTCAGGTATGCATCCATCTCTGCTGCCTTATCCTTCTCACCGATATTGTTGTAGATGACCTTCAGGGGAGAAGCCCATTTGCTGGCATCCTTGTCGTCCAGTTCACGATACCTCTCAAAGTAAGGTGCTGCCTTGGCGAAAAGATTTCTCACCTCTGCCTCTGCTTCATTGATGGCAGCCTGGGATTTCATCTTCTTGCCGCTGATGGCACGTGCCTTCTCCAGTGCATTCTGGTAGTAGCAATAGCCACAGTTATATACACCGTCGGCATATTCGGGATCAAGTTCCACAGACTTCTGGAAGAAGGTGATTGCATTTGCGAAGTCGCTCTTGCTATAGAAAGCAAAGCCGCGGCAGTAGTTAGCCACCTTGCTGTCGGGATACTTTTCCACCAGTTCCTTGGTATATGCCTCCACAGCTTCGTTACCTACAGTATTGAAGTGAGCCATCAGCTGCTGCATACCAATCTCGCCCACCTCGCTACTGGGGTCAATGGCAATCATTTCCTTCAATGCAGCGATCCACTCCTCGGTCTTGCCCTGCTCCTTCAGCATCTGGGGCTTTGCACGCAGTACGAAGTTGTGGCTGTCCTTGTTGTCGAACTGCAGGGCCAGGTCATAGTACTTGTTCATAAGCTCTGAGTTCTTGTCGTTGAAGGCAGTGAAGAAGATATTGAAGGCAAACTGTGCTGCTGGATACTCGGGGTTCTTCACCATTTCGTTCTCAGCCATCTCGGGATACTTGATGGGGAAGTTGATGTATGCGTCCAGAGCCTTCTCTGCACCCTCCATATCCTTTGCCTCAATGCAGAACTGGCACAGGTATGCAAAATAAGCGTGCATCTTGGGGAACTTCATCTTCACTGCTTCTATTACAGCGCTCTGCATCTGGTCATCAGGTTTGCCATATACCAACTGACCATGGCATGCCTCTGAAATGGCGAACACAGCAGCAGACAGAGCGGCACGGTCATAGGGTTCCTTCTTTGATGCCTTCACCAGTTCGCTGTTCAGGATCATTGTTGACATATAGTCCAAAGCCTTGTATGCCTCAAACTTCTTGCTGTCCTTGATGTACTCGGTGGAAAGCGCCTGAGTCAGCAGTCCCAGACCTTCCAGGGAACGTGGCTGTATCTTGGCTTCGTTCTCTATAATCAGTCTGTCGTTTGAGTTCTCACCCTTCTGCTGCTCCATCTGAATGGTCTGCTGCATGGTCTGTACATCGGTATAACATGACATACCTTCGCTCAACTGCTTGTTGGCCTGTTTGGTAGCCTCCTTCAGTGCGGCCTTTGCGGCCTTTGCGGCAGCCTTCTCCTCGGGAGTCTGCGCCATCACACTACCTGTCAGCAGTGCAAGGGCAATAGTAAAAAGAATCTTTTTCATAATTCTGTTAGTTTAAGTGGTTTGTTAATATCATTCGTTACTATTGTTGAAATCAAACTCTCCCTGCACCCCGTACTGGCTATTGCTTTCGGGTTCCTGCACTGGTGTTTCTGCTGGTGTTTCCACTGTCTCCTCGGCAGCAGCGTTTTCCTCTTCCTCATCGGAACGTGGTACCACGCACACATGGGCTATGCTGTCGCCTCTCTTCTTCAGTTCTATCACCTTTGTTCCCTGAGTGGCACGGTTCTTGGTTTCCTTGATATCGTCAACGTGCAGACGTATCACGGTACCCGACTTATTGATGATCATAAGGTCATCTTCCTCAGTAACCACCTGCAATGTCACCAGTTTACTGTCATCGGGCAGGTTCATGGCCTTCACACCCTTGGCATGACGGTTGGTCTTGCGGTATGCCTCCACCGAGGTGTACTTACCCCATCCCTTGTCGCTCATCACCATTATGCTCTCGTTCTCAGGATCGTTGATGACAGCCATGCCTATTACCTCGTCCTCGCCATCGTTATCCAGGACAATGCTCTGCACACCGGTGCTCACACGCCCCATAGTGCGCACATCGCTCTCGTTGAAGCGCACTGCACGACCGTTGCGGTTTGCCACTATAATCTCGTCGCTGCCGTTTGTCAGGTTCACAGCTATCACCCTGTCCTCCTCGCGTATGTTGATCGCGTTCACACCATTTGTTCTGGGACGGCTGTACTCTGTCAGACAGGTCTTCTTGATGATACCGTCCTTGGTGGCAAACACCACATAGTGCGACTTGCAGAAGTCAGGATCCTGCAGTTTGCGGATCAGCAAGCAAGCCTGCACCTTGTCGCCGGGTTCTATCTGCAGCATGTTCTGTATGGCACGTCCCTTGTTCTGCTTTGTTCCCTCGGGAATGTCGTACACTCTCAGCCAGTAGCAGCGACCACGGTCGGTGAAGAACATCATGGTGTTGTGCATGGTACCGGTGTAGATATGTTCTATGAAGTCGTTGTCGCGCGTTGCGGAACCCTTCGAACCTATACCTCCTCGTCCCTGTGCACGGAACTCTGCCAGAGGAGTGCGCTTGATGTAGCCCATGTGACTGATAGTTACCACCACCTCGTCGTCGGCATAGAAGTCCTCGGCATTGAACTCCTCGGCGCTGGGCATGATCTGTGTCTTGCGCTCGTCGGAATACTTCTCCTTTACCTCTATAAGTTCGTCCTTGATAACCTTGCGGCACAGACTGTCGTCTGTAAGAATCTGGTTGTAGTAGGCAATCTTGGCCTGCAGCTCGTCGAACTCGTTGTGCAGGTCTTCCTGGCGCAGACCAGTCAGCTGGCTCAGGCGCATGTCCACGATAGCCTTTGACTGAAGCTCGTCCAGATTGAAACGTGCCTCCAGGTTACGCTGTGCATCCTGAGGAGTCTTGCTGGCACGGATTATACGCACCACCTCATCGATGTTGTCGCTGGCTATAATCAGACCCTCCAGAATATGGGCACGTTCCTCTGCCTTGCGCAACTCAAACTTTGTACGGCGGATCACCACCTCATGACGGTGCTCAACGAAATTGCTGATACAGTCCTTCAATGTCAGCAGACGGGGACGTCCCTTAACCAGAGCGATTGCGTTCACGCTGAAACTGGTCTGCAGGGGTGTCATCTTGAACAGCTTGTTCAGCACCACACGTGCGTTTGCATCGCGCTTCACGTCAATTACAATACGCATACCCTCACGGTCGCTCTCGTCGTTGGCGTTGCTTATGCCCTCCAGTTTGCCATCCTTCATCAGTTCGGCAATGTACTCGATGAGCTGTGCCTTGTTCACGCCGTAGGGAATCTCTGTTACCACAATCTTGTCGTGCGTGTCGCCTGCCTCGATGTCCGCCTTGGCACGCATGATGACGCGACCGCGACCGGTCTCATAGGCATCCTTTATTCCCTGCAGGCCCATGATGTAGGCACCTGTGGGGAAGTCGGGACCCTTCACATACTGCATAAGTCCCTCGGTGTCCATCTCTGGATTGTCTACGTATGCCACACATGCGTCAATCACCTCGCCCAGATTGTGTGTGGGGATGTTGGTGGCCATACCTACGGCAATACCGGTAGCACCGTTAACCAGCAGGTTGGGGATACGTGTGGGCATAACGGTAGGCTCCTGCAAGGTATCGTCGAAGTTGTTGGTCATGTTCACCGTTTCCTTCTCCAGATCCTCCATCATGGCCTCGCCCATCATGCTAAGACGCGCCTCGGTGTAACGCATTGCAGCAGCACCGTCGCCGTCTACAGAACCGAAGTTACCCTGACCGTCAATCAGAGTGTAGCGCATGTTCCACTCCTGTGCCATGCGCACCAGAGCGCCATACACTGAGCTGTCGCCATGGGGATGATACTTACCTAACACCTCACCCACTATACGGGCACTCTTCTTGTAGGGTTTGTTGTGTGTGTTGCCCAGTCCCTCCATACCAAACAGTATGCGGCGGTGTACGGGTTTGAAACCGTCACGCACATCGGGCAAGGCACGTGCCACAATGACACTCATCGAATAGTCAATGTAGCTTTTCCTCATCTCGGACTCAATGTCCACTTTGATGATTCTTTCCTGATCTTCCATTTATAAAGTTTTAGTAATGTTTCTTGCTTTT
>JAFYVX010000121.1 GCA_017558255.1 Bacteroidaceae bacterium | reverse complement strand
CATGTGTGTCTGAATGCCTGCCTCGTGGAAAGGCTTTGTCCACTCGCGCACGCTCTTATTGGGATTCTCGCCATAGAGCAGGTTCACCTGTTCGAAACCACCACCGTTTGTCTCCACACGGTCAAAGCAACCCATGCGGATAATTGCTGGGGCTACTTTCAAAAGTTGGTCAACACGAGGCTGATACTTACCTGCACTCTGCCACATATCGCGGAAGACCAAACTAAACTTTACTTCTTTCATATATTTTTTTTCGTTTTATCTGATTATAATTTTATTTAGGGAGGATAAGGTCTTTAAAGACTTTAGGGACTTTAAGGACTCTAAGGACTTGTTAATCGTTAAATGCTAATCGTTCAACGTTCAAAATCAGACCTTCCTTGCACTCTCCACGCGTCCCTTACCACCGGTCAGCTGCTTTACAACCTCCTGAAGCACGGCCATTGTGGGTGCATCAACGGCATCTGGTGTGGATTGGGCAACTGTCTTCTTGGCAACAGCCACTTCCTCTGGGGCTATGGCGTTTACCACCTTTATCAGCAATTTGCCACCATAGATAACTATCAGCAGGATGGCAAAGACGGTGAGCATGCCCACAACGAGCAATTGCAAACCTATACTTAAATTCTCCATTCTTGTATTGTTGTTTTTTTTGTTAGTTCATTCTTTCAGGGGACTCTAAAATACCATCAGAACCTTTATTAAAGAGCCAAAATACACATTATATATAATAAAGGTACCCTTTGGAGGCGCAAAGATACATTTTTTTCCGTAAATTCCACACATAGTGACAACATTTATAGAAAAAAATCCCCAAGAGGCAATTGACCTCTTGGGGAAACTTGATATTGATTTGGCACAAAGAGTGCGCCGTGAGTCAGACTATCATTTCACCACGGTTACCTTACCGTCGATGACATACATACCAGGCTCGAGTCCCTGACCTCTCTGCACGTAGGGAACCTGACGGCGCACGAGAATACCACCAATGGTGTAAACGTCAACAAGACGATTGACATCGGAAGATACAGCATCTTCTATCTCTGTAGGCTGGCCATAATCCTCGGGAGTAACGATATCGGGAGAGATGTCGAAAGTCTCCAGTGAGTTGAATATGTAGTTGGCACGTGTAGTGAGCCATTCCTTGCTTCTCTTTGCAACCTGGTTGTAGTCATGCTTGTTCAGTTCCATCACCTCTGCATCATTGTTATGCAGTATGCTGGGCATGGCAAACTCTGTATAGTCGTCAACATACTCCAGGAGTTCCTGCAGACGGCCCTCTGCCATGAAGTTGACCCATTCCTTGTAGTATGCACGCTTACCAGCCGAACTGTTGCGGATGGCATCGTAGAACTGGTAACCGGGCTTGTTCTGGTAGTAAACAGCACTGAAGAGGTCGCCATCGGCACCATAGATAAAATAGTCGTGGGTCTCTTCATAACCGAATGCCCAGTCAAAGTCCCATGCAGGACCGAACTTCCACTTCTCGCCCTCAACAGGATTCTCGTTGAAGAGATAGCAGCTCTTGGGGTGGTGTGTCTCCACGTTGCGCACGAGGTCGTTGACGAGCCAGAACTTTGCCCATGACTCCATGTCTATCTTGTTGGCGATGTCGCCTCCTGCCTGGAGAGTGGCGGTAACGCTGTTGAAGGAGTTCTGTATTGCCTCGAATGTAACTACACGCTCATCATCCTCCTCGGAGAAGTCGGGGTCCTTCACATTCACGGGCAGGTCGTAGGTGGGATCCTTGAAGCGGAATGTCTCGTCGAAGTAGTCGTCCAGCTCCAGCAGGCAACCTGTTGCCTCGTCGATGGCCACGCTATTGTCGGCGATGCCTATCTTCTCTGTGAAGCAGTAGGAACCACGATAGTGTCCGTTGATATACACATCAACAGGAATCATGTGGCAGAGAGCCTCTGCATCCACCATGGCGGCAATCTTCTGCGCAATGGAGTTGGAGGTCATCGAACCGCTCTGTTTGTTGGCGATGAACACCCACTGACGGTCCTTGGTCAGGTTGAAGGGAGACTGCTTGTTCTTCTTTGGCAACTTGATACGGAAGGGGTTCTTGCTTCTGTAGTCCCATGTCCAGCTGCTATTGCCGCGACCACGCACTTCACAATCCTCCACCTTTTCAATGTCGGGCCATACACCAGCACCGTCCAGTTGGAAGGTACATCCCTCTATCCACTCTTCCTTGGTGTTGGTACCGTCGGGCAGAGTCATGCCAATCCAGTTGCTGTAGTCCCATCTTGTGGTATCGCCACCGATGGTTACGTAGACAGTGGGAATCTTGTACTGACCTGTAGTATGGTCGGTGAGATACTTGACGCTGACCTTGCAAGGACGGCCAAAGGGAACGAACTCTGCCACATACTCCTTCTCCTGCTCCTCGGCATTGCGAGTCTCAGACTCGGCCTTGGTGCAACTATAGAGTGCAAACTCGGAGAGGACCATATAGTTCTTGTAAGAAGCCTTGGTCAGTTCAAAGCGTATGCGTGAATACTGCTCACCAAGAGAATAGACAGGAGAGAAGTACTGCTCCAAATACATCTGGGGCAGATTGTCTTCAGTATCTGAAAGTACACCTACCTTGTCCCATTCGCCAGTGGTAGCGTTATATGCCGAGATGTACCATCCCTGTGGAAAACGGTCATTCTGGCTGGAGGTAGTGTAAGAGAAACAGAAGTTTTCAATTGACTCAGCCAGTTCCACTTCCAGATAAGGCCACTCGGTGATGCCATCACCCCAGTAACCGTTATTCATCCAAGTGAGTTTGAGATAACTGCCATATCCCCATGTAGAGTGGTAGAAGGTGCCGGGCATGTTGTCCCAAAGGCTTTCCAGACCCTCTCCTTCATAATTGCTGGGAGCATTGGTAGTGGTCAGTTGGGAGATGTCCACCTGATTGAGGCTCCATCCCTCGAGGCTGGAGGTATTGTTGTCCTCCTCCTTGTCCTGCTCGGGCACTTCCTCAACAACCTCTCTGAGCTGGTATATCCAGTGCTTGGGTTGTGCCAGGGTGTACACAATGGGAGCGGTGAAACGCTGGCTGCTCTGTCCGCTCACCTGCTGCTCGCCATCAACCCACAGGGTAGCACCCTCGCTGAGGGTAAAACTGGGACGCAGACGCTTGCCGATGACAGGAATATCCGCATTCACGAAAACGGTATCGTCCTTCTCTGTAATGGTTGCTTCAACATCGGCATACACCTGGTCGTTGTCGGCATGGGTATATGCAAAAGAAAGCAGTTTTCCATGAGGATAATCATATTTGTCGCTGATAGACAGTACATTGCTCTGCGAATACGAAAATGTGGTATCACCTTCAAGAGTCAGCGTACAGATTCCATCGGCAACTTCCTCACTAAGAATGTATTTCTCAGGGATTGCTACAACCTGCCCGTCCTTCAGGGAGATGTATCGTGTGGAACCGGTGATTCCGCGCGTTCCATCTGCAAGAATACTCACGCCTGGCAATAAGGCAAGGAGAATGAGAGTAAAAATTTTCTTCATTTAGATTATTGTTTAGGGTTAGTTTTGGTCATTTTGAATAATTCCGCATGCAAATATATAAAAATAATGTATACTCGAACAATCACGTATGTTAATTTTAGTTTTTTATGGAAAAAGTCCTCTCCCCTGCCCCTCCATTCATATTATTTATATAACTTTGCACCACTAATAATACGCATTTGAGAAATGAAGCGCTACCTGACGATAATATTCTCAATATTCTTGTTCTGTATCCAGACATTGGCATATACCGTAGTCATTGACCCTGGGCACGGGGGCAGGGATGTTGGTGCCGTTGGTCGTATCTCACAGGAAAAGACCATCAACCTGAAGGTAGCACTGGCCTTGGGCAACCTTATCAAGAAGAACTACCCTGGCATAAAAGTGGTGTACACGCGCAACAAGGACACCTTCGTGGAGCTTGGACGCAGGGCACAGATAGCCAACAAGGCCAAAGCCGACCTGTTCATCTCAATACACACTAACAGCACAGCCTCCGGACTCAAGGGCACCAAGGCACAGGGCACAGAGACCTACACCTTGGGTATGCACCGAGCCGCAGACAATCTGGCCGTGGCAAAGCGCGAGAACTCCGTCATCACCCTTGAGGCAAACTACAAGCAGACCTACGAGGATTTCGACCCCAGCAGTAGCGAGTCATATATCATCTTCGAGTTCATGCAAGACCAGTACATGGCATCAAGCGTGGATTTCGCCCGTATGATACAGAAACAGTTTGCCACCACGGCAAAGCGTGTTAACAAAGGTGTGCATCAGGCTGGTTTCCTCGTTTTGCGCGAAGTGAGCATGCCCAGCGTTCTCATTGAACTTGGCTTTATAAACAACCGTCAGGAAGAAAAGTACCTGGCCAGCGAATGGGGACAGAAACAATTGGCTAAAAGCATTTACAACGCTTTCCAGGCATTCTATAAAAAGAACAGTTAGGTTGCCCTTGATGTCTGCGTGATATAACAAGCATATACAGATAACCACATACATGACTAAAACAGAAGAAACATGAAAAAGGAATATAAGATCGGACTTGCAGGCATAGTTGCCTTAGTTGCACTTTTCTTCGGTATAAATTTCCTGAAAGGCAAGGCGCTCTTCAGCAATACCAGCGAGTACTATGTGCGATTTGCAAACGCCAAGGAACTTTCAAAGAGCAGCAAGGTGTTTGTAGACGGTTTTGAAGTGGGCATAGTCACAGACATCGTCTATGACTATAAGAATCCCGGTAACGTTATCGTGGAAATCAATGTGGACCCAGAACTTATACTTTGCCAGGGAACAGAGATAAAGCTGGATGCCGGACTCATGGGAGGTTGTGCCATGAAGATCACACCAGCCCAGATCAACGACAAGGTATTTTTGCCAGGAGACACGCTTCAGGGCACCAACCATGTGGACATGGTGGCACAGGCATCCAAGATGATGCCACAGCTGAGTGAGATAGTAAAAAAGGTGGATACACTCGTCTCCTCGCTCAACAGAGTAATCAACGACCCGAAACTGGCTTCGATTCTCAGCAACGTGGAGCAGGTTACCGCAGATCTGACCAAAACCACAGAACACCTGAACACCATCGTGGGACACGACCTGCCCCAACTGGCACAGACATACAACAAGGTGGGCGAAAACGTGCTCGTGATCACAGAAAACTTCAAGTCCGTTGACCTGCAGCCCACTATAGCAAGCGTGAATGCAACCATTGAAAATGTAAATGCCATGGTTCAGCAGATGCACAACACCAACGGCACACTGGGCGCACTCCTGTACGACAGAAGTCTGTACAACTCGCTCAACAAGACCGTGGGAAGCATGGACTCGCTCATGACAGACATCAAGTCGCACCCCAAGCGCTACGTGCACTTCTCAGTCTTCGGACGCAAGGACAAGTAGTCCCCACCCTACCCTTAGGGCAAAAGGGAAACAGCCATCACAAAAAGTGTGAATTCTAATACCAAAACATCATCATTAACCCGGAAGATAATTGATGACAACTCCGCAAGACCAGTGGAAAAGATGCCTGGAACTCATACGTTCCAGATTGAACCAACAACAATTCACTACCTGGTTCGAACCCATAAGATTCAAGTCTTATGATTTCGAATCCAAGGAGGTGGCTATATACGTACCCAGCCAGTTCTTCTACGAATACCTTGAAGAGAACTACAGGCAACTGATCTACCTGGCCCTATACCACGTTTTCGGTCAGGATACACGTCTGGTATATCAGGTAGCGGTAATCGAGGACGAGGTTGTACGTGAGGAGGGCAATAGAACTGCACTTCTGCGCGAACCTACCTCAAACCGCATGCTCAACCGTGCGCCTGGTGTAATGCACACTGTTGTTCCCGCATCCGATTTTGAATCCTATCTCAATATAGAGCAGACCTTCGACAATTTCATTGAAGGCCTGTCCAACCGTCTGCCCCGTAGCGTGGGACAGAGCGTGGCAGACCATCCCGCACGCAAAACATTCAACCCGCTTTTCATCTACGGTCCAAGCGGATGCGGCAAGACCCACCTGGTCAATGCCATCGGTGTGCGCCTCAGACAGAAACACCCCGAAAAGCGTGTGCTTTACGTATCTGCACATCTTTTCCAGGTTCAGTACGTGGATGCACGCATCAACAACAAGACCAACGACTTCATACATTTCTATCAAAGCATCGACTGCCTCATAGTGGACGATGTACAGGAATTTTCCGGCAAGGAAAAGACCCTGGAGGCATTCTTCCACATCTTCAACCATCTGCATCTCAACGGCCGACAGATCATAATGACCTGCGACCGTCCGCCCGTAGAGCTCAAGGACATGGAGGAGCGCATGCTCACACGCTTCAAATGGGGTATGCTTGCCGAACTGGAAGCACCCGACGTACAGCTCCGCCACGACATCCTCAAGCGCCTTGTACGAAAGGATGGCCTGGACATCCCCGAGGACGTAATAGAATACGTGGCAGAGAACCTTCAGGACAATGTACGCGAACTGGAAGGTATAGTACACTCTATGCTTGCCTGGAGCGTAGTACATGGAGCAAACATCGACCTTGACTTTGCACGCAAGATACTGAAGGCCAACACCCGCCACAGGCGCCGTACACTGACCATCGAAGACATCGTGGAAACTGTTTGCCGGCACTATAAGGTGACACACGAAGAAGTCTACGGGGAAAGCCGCAAGGCAGAGTTCGTACTGGCACGCCAGTTAGTCATGTATCTGTCTCAAAAGCACACTGGAGACACGGCAAAGCACATAGGGCATGTCATAGGAAGACGTACACATGCCACAGTACTCCACGGCATCAGCAACATAGAAAAGAAAATGAAGGAGAACCCTGCATTCAGGAAGGAAGTCAGGGAAATAGAAAAGAAGATGTAGGAAAACGGAAAGTTGAAAGCGGAAAACTCTGAAAGGCTATGAGAGCATCGGTAAGAAAATACACATCCCAACCGGTCAGCGATGAACTGCTGAACACATTGCTGGAAAAGGCTTCGCACACCCAGACAATGGGCAACCTGCAATTGTATAGCGTGGTGATTACCAGAGACGAATCCATGAAGGAACGCCTGGCCCCCGCCCATTTCAACCAACCCATGGTTATGGGAGCACCGGTATTGCTTACCTTCTGTGCTGATTTCAGGCGTACCACGGATTGGGCTCTTAACCGACAGGCAAATCCCGGTTACAACAACATACTCTCCTATCAGAACGCAGCCACCGACACCCTGTTGTTTTGTCAAAGATTCTGCGATCTTGCAGAGGCAGAAGGATTAGGACTATGTTTCCTCGGAACAACCGTCTACAATCCGCAACTCATCATAGACACCCTGCACTTGCCCATGCTCACATTCCCCGTGGCAACAATCACCCTGGGATGGCCCGACGAAAAGCCACAGCCTTCCGACCGCCTGCCCCTGGAGGCCTTCATGCATCAGGAAACTTATGCCCCATACACCACCGAACGCATTGATGCACTCTATGCCCATAAGGAATCACTGCCGGAGAACCAGCATTTCGTGGAAATAAACAAAAAGGAAACACTTGCCCAAGTGTTTACCGACATACGATATACGGCAGAAGCCAACGAAGCCATGTCGCTCACCCTGGATGAAGCCATCCGACGTCAGGGGTTCCAAGGCAATTTCTCTTCCGGTAAGAAGAATCCACGTCCAGAATCCTTGGAGTGCGACATCGTACGTTTCCAGAACAAGAAAGACCGTTGGGTAGCCTTTGTGGGTCTGCTGAACGGACGTCCATACGAAATTTTCACCGGTATACTGGACGACGACGAGGGCATCATGATACCCAAGAGCGTGAGCAACGGCCACATCCTGCGCCGTGTGCTCAAGGACGGCTCACGACGCTACGACTTCCAGTTTACCAACAAACGCGGATATAAGATAACCATTGAAGGACTGTCCGAGCGCTTCAATCCCGAATACTGGAACTATGCAAAACTCATCTCTGGCATCCTCCGCTATGGCATGCCATTGGAAAACGTCATTGCACTGATATCTTCCTTGCAACTTGACTCTGACAACATGAATACATGGGTGTCTGGTGTGGCAAAGGCATTGAAGAGATATATGCTCCAGAATAGTCCCGAGGGAGAAAATGCCCAATCATTGGAAGATATCGATGATTAATACTATCCACATCAAACGTCTTGCACTTTATGGCCATCATGGAGTCATGCCACAGGAAAAGGTGGTAGGGGCCATGTTCTACGTGTCACTGCAGATAAAATGCGAAGTTGCAGAAGAAGCCTATCTGCAAGACGAACTATCCGGCACCATATCTTATGCCGACATCATCGACCTTGTGCGCAAGGAAATGAGCATACCATCGGCACTGCTTGAACACCTTGCCTACAGAGTCGGAAAAACGCTCATAGAGGCCTTTTCTCGCATCCATAGTGTCAATGTACGCATTGACAAGGAAAATCCCCCATGCGGTGTTTCTGCCGAATCCATAGGGGTGGAATGTGAAATACATAAAGACATGTAAACTGGGAATTATCCAACCGATGGATACTTCCCAGTTTTTTTTCACCATCAAAACCAAATCTGTCATTAGCGTTATGATGATAATAGTCTTATATTTTTGAATCTTTCCGTTAAGCCAGCCATCGTGCGTCAACGAGCGAAAGAATACGTGAAATTCTTTATCACTCGCCGCCTGGCTGAAATATTTGTGTACATTCGTGAAATCAAGTAGGAGTCCGTACACACAAAAAAGACCTTGCAAACTATTGCTTGCAAGGTCTCTTCTTCTGAAAAACGGCGGCTACCTACTCTCCCACGGGTGTGCAGTACCATCGGCGCGGACGGGCTTAACTTCTCTGTTCGGAATGGGAAGAGGTGGAACCCCGACACT
>JAFYVX010000120.1 GCA_017558255.1 Bacteroidaceae bacterium | reverse complement strand
TGCCGCACCTTCTCCGTGAAGGCGGCATACATAAACGATGCCCTGGAGGAGATGGGCACAGTGCCCTTGCAGAAGGGTTGCAAACTGATGGACCTCATCACTCGTCCACAGGTTGGCATTATGTCGCTGGCAAAACACATCAACGCGCTCAGGCAACTTATCGACTCCATCCCCAACCGTCGCGAGGAGATAGTGGAGGCTGCCGAGATACGCATAAAGTACAACGGCTACATCCGCCGCGAGCGTGAGATTGCCGACAAGATGCTTCGCCTGGAGAACATAAAGATTCGTGGCAAGTTTGACTATGATGGCATCAAATCCCTCTCAACAGAGGCACGCCAAAAACTTATAAAGATAGACCCCGAAACATTGGCTCAGGCTTCGCGCATTCCTGGAGTATCTCCATCGGACATCAATGTACTACTCGTCCTGATGGGCAGATAGGCCCCACCCCTAACCCCTCCACAAGGGAGGGGAATATACACGCCCGAGTATATAACATAAGATTCGGATTACTCAGAATACTCAGATTATTCCGATTACTCAAAAATCCCCAACACACACAATGTTTCACGTGAAACAATAGAATAAGGAAACTAAATACATTTATCTAAATATGAATAACAAAACTCTTTTGGAGAATCTGCGTGTTATACCCGACTTCCCCATTCCCGGCATTCAGTTCCAAGACGTCACCACCCTATTCAAAAACCCAGAATGCCTAAAGATCATGCGCGACGAAACGCTTGAAATGTACAAGGACAAAGGAATCACTAAGGTTGTTGGTGTAGAAAGTCGCGGCTTCCCCTTGGGTGGCATATTGGCAGCTGAAATGAATGCTGGTTTTGTAATGGCACGTAAGCCTGGCAAACTACCCGGAGAAGTCATCGAACAAGAATATTCCAAAGAATACGGAACAGACAAGATATGCATGACTTCCGATGCCATCAACGAGGACGACATTGTGCTTATTCACGATGACCTGTTGGCAACTGGTGGCAGCATGAGAGCTGTCTACGACCTTGTGCAGAAGTTCAACCCAAAGAAGGTTTACATTAACTTCATCATTGAACTTACCATCGAAGGACTGCACGGAAGAGACGTTTTCGATGAAGAAACAGAGATAACAACATTGATGGTGATTTAAGAAAAAGAAAAAAAGAAGGACCCAACAAACCCAAACGGACCCTCCCCCAACCCCTCCGCAAGGGAGGGGAGTATAATGTACTGGCAATATAAGCACAAGTCAGTTGATACTACTCTCCTCCCTTGTGGAGGGGTAAGGGGGTGGGTCCGGGAGTAGTGGTGGGTCTGCTACACAATGAAACAAGACACAAATCAGCACCTAAAAGGTATAGTCGGTAGTATGCCAGAACTACCCGGATGTTATCAATATATCGACGAAAACGGCACTATCATCTACGTTGGTAAGGCAAAAAACCTGAAGCGCAGAGTAAGTAGCTACTTCAACAGAGAGCACGATAACTTCAAGACAAGTGTGCTTGTTTCCAAGATCTTCGACATAAAGTATATTGTAGTAAACACCGAAGAAGACGCACTTCTGCTTGAAAACAACCTTATCAAGCAATGGAATCCACGCTACAATATTCTATTAAAGGACGGCAAGACATACCCCAGTATCTGCATCACAAACGAGTATCTTCCACGCATTCTATACACAAGGAAGATAGACAAACGCCTTGGCACATACTTTGGTCCTTACAGCCATATCCCTACCCTTCAGGCACTCCTTGAACTTATCAAAAACCTATACCCATTGCGACGTTGCAGGGAAAAGATTACCGCTGAAACCATACATAACGGCAAACACAAACTATGCCTTGAATACCATATCAAGAACTGTCAAGGTCCCTGTTGCGGTCTCCAAAGCAGGGAGGAATATCTATCCTATATCAACGAAGCAAGAGAAATACTAAAAGGAAACACCGCAGAAATAGAAAAAGGTATGCTTGTACAAATGCAACAACTTGCCGAAGAAATGAGGTTTGAAGAAGCAGAAATTATAAAACGCAAATATGTTCTGCTGGAGAACTACAGAAGCAAGAGCGAAGTAGTAAGCAATACGCTACATAATATTGATGTTTTTAATATAGAAAACGACGAAAAAACCGCCTATATAAACTATCTGCATGTAGTAAACGGATGCATCAATCAGGCATTCACTTTCGAATATTCAAAGAAGTTAAATGAAAGTGCCGAGGAGCTTCTTGTAGCAGGTATTGGAGAAATGAGAGCAAGATACGGTAGCAAAAGTCGTGAAATCATCATACCGTTCCACGTGGAACTTGCATTGGACAATGTAGAGTTTACCATACCCCAAAGAGGCGACAAGAAGAAACTCCTGGAACTGTCTAAACTGAACGCCCTGCAATACAAGAAAGACCGATTAAACCAATCAGACAAACTCAATCCGGAGCAGAAACAAGTTCGTTGCTTAAAGGAATTACAAGAAGCATTGGGGTTGGAATCCCTGCCTATGCACATTGAATGCTTTGATAATAGTAATATAAGCGGTGAAGATGCCGTAGCAGGTTGCGTGGTATTTAGAAAAGCAAAACCAAGCAAGCAAGACTATAGGAAATATAATATCAAAACGGTACTGGGGCCTGACGATTATGCCTCAATGAAGGAGGTTGTAAGGAGGCGTTACAGCCGCATGATAGAGGAGGACACTCCCCTACCCGACCTTATTATAACAGACGGTGGAAAGGGGCAAATGGAGGTTGTCAAAGAGGTTATAGAAGACGAACTGATGCTTAACATACCCATAGCTGGTCTGGCGAAGAACGACAAGCACAGGACAAACGAGCTGCTATTCGGTTTTCCGCAAAAGACCATAGGCCTGCGTCTGGACAGCGCTCTTTTCCGCTTCCTCACACTGATACAGGACGAGGTTCACCGCTATGCCATCGCATTCCATCGCGACAAGAGAAGCAAGAGACAGATTGCCAGCGAGTTAGATAGCATACAAGGCATTGGTCCCAAAACAAAGGATGCGCTGCTGAAACACTTCAAGAGTATGGCACGCATTCGTAAGGCCGGTCAGGAAGAACTGATAGAATGCATAGGTGAAAGCAAGGGAAAGGCGTTATACAACTATCTAAATGCTTCAACCGACAAAGCGTAAATCGCTTATAGACACGATAAAAACAAACAAAATTTATTATAACAATGGAAGAAAACAAGTATGAAAGAATGTTGGCAGAATACAACACCAACATCAAGGATGAGGAAGTTGCGCGTGCCGTTGCCTCAATCATTAAGAACAAGGTAGAAGAGAACAATACCATAGAGGTAAAGAAGTTCCTGATGGGCAGTGTGGAACTTACCACACTGAAGACAACAGACAGCGATGAAAGCGTTCTTAAATTCACCGAACGCGTGAATGAGTTTGAGGACGCATATCCCGATCTCCCACACGTAGCAACCATCTGCGTGTACCCTTGCTTTGCACAGATTGTTAGTCAGAGTCTTGAGGTTGAAGGCGTAGAACTTGCATGCGTTAGCGGTTCTTTCCCCAGCTCTCAGGCACTTATTGAGGTTAAGGTGGCAGAGACAGCCCTCGCAATAAAGGATGGTGCCACAGAGATAGATATGGTGATGAGCGTGGGCAAGTTCCTGAGTGGCGATTACGAGACTGTATGTGATGAAATCAGTGAATTAAAGGCTGTTTGCGGCGAAAAGAAGCTGAAGATAATACTGGAAACAGGCCTCCTACCCTCTTGTGCCGACATCAAGACCGCCAGTCTTTTGGCTATGTATGCCGGAGCAGATTACATCAAGACAAGCACCGGCAAAGAGAACCCTGCCGCAACTCCCGAAGCAGCTTATGTGATGTGCCAGGCAATAAAGGAATATTACGATAAAACCGGAGTACGCATCGGTTTCAAACCTGCCGGCGGACTTAACACCGTGCACGATGCACTTGTCTACTATACAATTGTTAAGGAAGTGCTTGGCGAGGAATGGCTCACCAACCAATACCTTCGTCTCGGCACCAGCCGCCTGGCCAATCTGTTGCTTAGCGAGGTTGTTGGCGAAGAGGTGAAGTTCTACTAAAACGGAAATGTGAAAACGGAAAACGGAAAACTATTCCCTATCACCGCGCCAGCAGACTGTCCCTCTGAGACAGGGGGACGAGGAGCAAAGCGACGGAGGGGGTGGATAAACCGCTCACCACTCACCGCTCATCCGTTAGAGAGCAGTTTTCCGTTACCCTTTTCCCTCTTGACAATCCAAAATTCACGCCCCTGTGGCCGAAAATGTGAAAGAAAACGATTCTCACGAGGCAAAGAAATGCCCTTAGC
>JAFYVX010000119.1 GCA_017558255.1 Bacteroidaceae bacterium | reverse complement strand
GATTCTGTAATGCGCGACAGTTCGGTATATGTGGTAAACGTGGTTTTGTCCAATGGAATGAAACCGGAGGAAGAGCAGCGCATGAACGCATGGCTTAGGATGCGTCTTGGACGTGATGATGTCCAGGTTGTTGTAGCCAATGACGGCAGGGTAGGGGAAACTGCCAAAAAATAACACCTGCCTCATCGTGGCAGGTGTATGGAGTTTCTGCTGTGGAGTTATTGTTTCTTTCTTTTTGAGTTTTGTCCCGCTCATCCGCTCATCCGCTCATCGCTCACCGCTCCCCGCTCATCCGCTCAAGCGTGAGGTAGTCTGTCATGTCAAGTTTCAGTGGGGTGATGGCTGCCATGTCGTGGTCTATGGCCCAATAGTCGGTGTCGTCGGCGTCCGGTTCCAGATTGTTGAATGTGCCGGTGAGGGTGTAAATATTTTTGCCATCCTCGTCTGTGCCGGCATCCAGCCATTCTGTGTGCCACATGCCACGTGCCATTCTGCATATTTTCGCGCCGGCGAGTTTCTTCACTTCGGGGAAGTTAATGTTCAGGCATGTGTCCTCGGGTAGTCCGTCGTGCAGGACTCTTTTTGCCCATTCTATGACAACTTCGGCATAAGGAGCAAAGTCGCATTCCTTCTTGTGTGTCCTCAGACTGTATCCTATTGCAGGTACTCCTTTCATGCATGCTTCCAGAACGGCGCCGACTGTGCCGCTGTAGTGCAGCGATATTGAGGCGTTGTCGCCATGGTTTATGCCGCTTACAACAAGGTCGGGCTTGCAGGGGAGTATCTTTTCCAACGCTATCTTCACGCAATCCACTGGAGTTCCGGAACAGGCGTAAGTGGTTTCGTCTATTCTTTGTATGCTCACTGGGCACGTGGGTGTGATGCTGCAACCAGCACCGCTGCGGGCGCTGTCGGGTGCCACAACAACGATGTCGCCGAGTTCGCGCATTATGCTGGCAAGAAACTGTATGCCTTGTGCCTGATAGCCGTCGTCGTTTGTGATAAGGATGGTTGGTCGGACTTTTGCTGTCATCTTTTTCTTGTTTTTTGTTCGCAAAGGTAGTGCTTTTTGTATTTTAATACAAGTTTTGCTTTGTCTTTTGCATGCTTTTGCGTATCTTTGTTCGCGAAATAATATAACAGAAAAACCAAAATGGGTAAGATAATTGCTTTGGCCAACCAGAAGGGAGGCGTAGGTAAGACTACAACCAGTATGAATCTGGCAGCATCGCTTGCGGCGCTGGAAAAGAAGGTGCTGCTGATTGATGCTGATCCTCAGGCCAACGCCTCCAGCGGTCTTGGAGTGGACAGCACTCAAGTTGACTGTACGATTTACAATTGTCTGATTGACCGTGTAGACGTTCGCGAGGCCATTTACAGTACGGATGTGGAGAATCTGGATATAATCCCCAGTCACATAGACCTTGTAGGTGCGGAAATAGAAATGTTGAACCGCAGCAACCGCGAGCGTATCATGCTGGAGATGCTTTCTCCTGTAGTACAGGACTATGACTATATACTTATTGACTGCAGTCCTTCACTGGGTCTGATTACGGTTAATGCCCTTACGGCTGCCAACAGTGTCATAATACCCGTACAGTGCGAATATTTTGCCCTTGAGGGTATAAGCAAGTTGCTCAATACAATCAAGATTATCAAGTCCAAACTGAATCCTCAGCTGGAGATTGAAGGTTTCCTGCTGACGATGTACGACAGCCGTCTGCGATTGGCCAACCAGATCTATGACGAGGTGAAGCGCCATTTCCGCGAATTGGTGTTCCGCACCGTAATCCAGCGAAACGTGAAGTTGTCCGAGGCTCCAAGTCATGGATTGCCGGTGCTTCATTACGATGTTGATTCGGCTGGCGCAAGGAACCATCTTGCATTGGCTCAGGAGATAATTGAGAAGAACGAGAAACAGAAGTAAGAACAATCCTAAAGTTAGAAATGGCAATTAAGAAGAAATATACGGCCCTTGGTCGTGGTTTGGATGCGCTCATCAGTACGGAGAAGGTTAATACCGCCGGTTCCGGCAGTATCAACGAAATCGCCATCGGACAGATAGTGCCCAACCCAAACCAACCCCGAAGGGAATTTGATCCTGTGGCATTGCAGGAGCTGTCGGACAGTATCCGTGAGTTGGGTATTGTACAGCCCATTACTTTGCGCGACCAGGGCGATGGCACCTATCTCATCATTGCCGGCGAACGTCGTTGGAGGGCAAGCCAGATGGCGGGCCTCACGCATATTCCGGCGTATGTCCGCACCGTGGATGACGAGAACATGATGGAGATGGCCCTAATCGAAAACATACAGCGTGAGGACCTGAATGCATTGGAGATAGCATTGGCATACCAGCATTTGCTGGAACAGTATAACCTGACCCAGGAACGTCTTTCGGAAAGGGTGGGCAAGAATCGCAGCACTATCACCAACTATCTGCGATTGCTGAAATTGCCAGCTACCATACAGATGGGACTCAAGGACCGCCGTCTGGAGATGGGACATGCCCGCGCACTGCTGGCAATAGATGATCCCAAGTTGCAGATACGTGCCTATAACGAGATTGTGCAGAATGGTCTCAGTGTGCACAAGGTGGAGGAGATGGTGAAGGAACTGTCCGAGGGAGGTTCGGTCAAGACTTCCGAAGGGCGCCTGAAGGGACGTACCTCCAAATCAAGCGAGGAGTACGGCATACTGAGGGAAAGCCTGTCCAGCTTCTTCCAGACGAAGGTGCAGCTTACATGCTCCGACAAGGGAAAGGGCAAGATAGTCATTCCGTTTGCGAACGAGAGGGAGATGGAAAGAATAATTGAAATCCTGGACAGACTGAAGTGAGCGTGGCAAGATTATACCCTAAGGTTGTTCTGCTGCTAATATTCATCTTCTCATTTGCGTGTCAGGATGTGATGTCGCAGGAGCGGGTGGAGGTTCGTCCTGACAGCCCCCAACGTCAGGATTCGCTCGAGGTTATGCTTCCGCAGGATTCGGCCATGGCGGTGGAGAAGACAGCTTTTGACAAGGATGCCGTCATCTCTCGCGATGCGGCAATCGTCGTATATGCCGACTCCTTGCAAAGGGCGGTGACCGACACGTTGGAACTGAACCGTTTCGATGATTGGAAACCAGACCCCATAAGGGCCATGTGGCTGGCCATGGTGGTTCCCGGTGGAGGACAGATATACAACCGCAAGTTCTGGAAACTGCCTATCGTCTATGGTGGTGTCGTTGGCTGTATCTATGCAGTAAGCTGGAACTCGCAGATGCTAAGGGACTATTCCCAGGCATATCAGGATATAATGGACAGCGACCCTACGACCAACAGTCATATAGAGATGCTTCCCTTGGGGTACGACATAACGGGGCGCGAGGACCACTTCAAGTCCGTGTTCAAGAGGAAGAAGGATTTCTACAGACGCTATAGGGACTTGAGCATTTTCTGCATTGCAGGCGTATACCTGTTGAGCATAATCGACGCATATGTCGATGCGGAACTAAGTACGTTTGATATCGGCACCGACCTCTCCCTCAGTATATCCCCCGGCATGATTTCGTCGGGTTCGGGAAATCACATGACACCACTGGGGAGCAGTCCTGGCATAACATTACAGTTTAACTATTAAATCTCAATCATACAATGAAGAAATATCTAACCTTATTCCTGTTTTCCCTGATGACCGCTTCTGTCATGGCGCAGAAGGATATCACCGTGTACGACGAGAATACCGGAAAGGAGGAGACCATAAGTTTGCCGGAGGGTATGCTTCAGGAAGAACTGGACAGTATGATGCGTCAGTGGTGTGCCCGTACATATCTGACATACGACAGTGCTTCGTGCGAGAGTACAGGCGAGGATATCCAGTGCGAACCGGAGGAATATGTACGCCGTTTGCAGAACCTGCCCAATGTGATAGAGATGCCATACAATTCCGTGGTGCGCCAGTTCATCGACCAATATACAGGGCGCCTGCGTCGCCATGTGGCAATAATGTTGGGTGCAAGCAATTTTTATATCCCCATTTTCGAGGATGCCCTCGAGGCATATCAGCTTCCTCTGGAACTGAAATACCTGCCTATCATAGAGAGTGCCCTGAATCCCAATGCCACCAGCCGTGCCGGGGCGGGAGGACTCTGGCAGTTCATGCTCACTACGGGCAAACGTTATGACCTGGAGGTTACCAGTCTCATTGATGACCGTCGCGACCCCATCAAGTCCAGTTATGCCGCTGCCCGCATGCTTAGCGGTCTTTACGAGATATTCGGAGACTGGACTCTGGTAATCGCAGCATACAACTGCGGACCTGGCAATGTCAGCAAGGCCATCAAGCGTGCTGGCGGAGAGCGCGACTATTGGAAGATCTATCCTTATTTGCCACAGGAGACGCGTGGCTATGTTCCTGCCTTCATTGCAGCAAACTATGTGATGAACTACTATTGCGAGCACAATATATGTCCGGCATCTACCCGTTTGCCCATGGGTACGGACACCATTGTTGTGAATCGTGACGTGTATCTGGAGCAGATAAGCGATCTGTGTGCCATTTCCATGGAAGAACTGAAAGCGCTGAATCCCCAGTATCGTACCACCAAGGTGCCTGGTGCGGCGGCTCCATGCACATTGCGTATGCCCATAGAGGCCATCAATGCCTTTATTGAGAGCGGCGACAGTGTCTATACCCATCGTCTTGCCGAACTGAACAAGCGTCGTTCGGTGGTGCAGGTGAACGAAAAGGCTGTTGCCAAGGGTACAAAGGGTGCCAAATCGGTAACAGTGCGCAGCGGTGACACACTTGGCTCCATAGCAAAGCGCAATGGTACCACCGTGGCAAAGATCAGGAAACTTAATGGCATGAAGAACGATGTCATTCGTGTAGGACAGAAGCTTCGTGTAAGATAATCGCTGGCCCTTATGGAAGACGACAAGATGATAATGGAGGCGTACCAGCGCCTCGTTGATACATATCTGGCTTCTCCACACCGCAAGAAGGTGGATGTCATCGAGAAGGCTTTCAGGTTTGCCCGGCAGGCTCACCATGGTGTGCGTCGTCTTTCCGGCGAACCGTACATCATGCATCCTCTTTCCGTAGCACAGATCGTGTGTGGAGAGATAGGATTGGGCAGTACCAGTATCTGTGCAGCCCTTTTGCACGATGTAGTGGAGGATACCGACTACACCGTAGAGGACATCCATAATATCTTCGGACCCAAGATAGCTCAGATCGTGGACGGAGTCACCAAGATCAGCGGTGGCATCTTCGGCAATCAGGCATCGGCACAGGCCGAGACCTTCAAGAAGTTGCTGCTCACGATGAGTGACGACATCCGCGTAATCCTTATAAAGATAAGCGACCGCCTGCACAACATGCGCACCCTTGGCAGCCAGCTGCCAGCCAAACAGTACAAGATTACCGGAGAGACCCTGTACATATACGCCCCTTTGGCGAACAGACTTGGCCTTAACAAGATAAAGGAAGAACTCGAGGATTTGTCCTTCCGCTACGAGCAACCGGAACAGTATGCCATTATAAGTGGTCGCCTGTCGGAGGTAAGCGGGCATCTTCAGGAAGTGTTCGACGAGTTCACCGCTCCCATCCGTGAACGACTGGACCAGACGGAACTGAAGTACGAGATAAAGGCTCGAATAAAGACTCCGTACAGTATCTGGCGTAAGATGCAGACCAAGCATGTCACTTTGGATGAAGTGTACGACATCCTGGCTGCCCGTATTGTTTTCGAGGGGGATGGTCAGTCCGAGACGGAGATTACCGACTGCTGGCGAATCTACGCCATAGCCACGAATATCTATAAACCGCACCCCGAACGCTTGCGCGACTGGTTGTCGCATCCCAAAGCCAATGGATATCAGGCCCTGCAGACCACCCTTATGAGCAAGAATGGCCGCTGGATAGAGTTGCAGATACGTTCGCGCCGCATGGATGATATTGCCGAGCAGGGATTTGCTGCGCATTGGAAGTACAAGGACGGCAGCAAGACCAGGCAGGACAGCGAGAACGAACTGGACCGCTGGCTTTCCACCATCAAGGAGATATTGGACGATCCGCAGCCCAATGCCATGGACTTCCTGGATGCTATCAAGCTGAACCTTTATGCCAGCGAGATTTTCGTGGTAACACCCAAGGGTGAGTTCAAGACTATGCCTTCGGGTTGTACAGTACTGGACTTTGCCTTCAGTGTGCATTCCACTCTAGGCACTCATTGCATCGGTGCTAAGGTAAACCACCGTCTTGTTCCCTTGTCGCACCGACTTGAGAGCGGCGACCAGGTGGAGGTGCTTACCGGTCGTAACGTGCAGGTTGTACCGGAATGGTTGAGTCACGTCACTACCGCTAAGGCACAGACCAAGATACAGGCCATACTGCGTCGCCAGCAGCGCCAGTTGCAAAAGGAAGGCGAGGAGATGTTGCTGGAATTCCTGCAGCGCAATGACTTGCCCATGGATGGTGGCGTTTTGGACCGCCTTTGCCTTTTCTATCATGTCGAGACACGCGAACAGTTGTATGCCAAGGTCGCAGCACGTACTGCCGTTCTTGGCGACGACACACTGCGCCATTTGCGCAACAAGTCCTCCAAGCGCAGATGGCGACGTTTCATTCCTTTCTTGAAGAGTACCGATGTGGTCGAGAAACCTGCACAACCTGCAGAGGTTTCTTCCTTGGACAAGAAAAAGGTGCTGCTGCTTGACGAGGAAACAATTTCAAAATACCTCATATGCGATCACTGCCATCCGATTCCGGGCGACGATGTCCTTGCATTCCAGTCACAGGAAGGATATGTCACCATACACAAGCGTCAGTGCTCGCTGCTCGACAGGCTCAAGGCTGTAGAGGGAAACAACATATTGGCTGCCACTTGGGATACCCATAAGGTACTGTGTTTCCCTGCCGTGCTGCATGTTGAGGGAATAGACCGCGTAGGTGTCCTGTATCAGATGACGGGTATTCTGTCGCAACAGATGAACTTGAATATCTCCCGACTTAATGTGCAGACTGAT